>CABTZM010000019.1 GCA_902489295.1 uncultured Collinsella sp. | reverse complement strand
TGGTCTTTATGAGATAGAACGAGCCGGTTGCCGCGGCACCCGTCGACTCGACATCGAACGGTTTACGACCGCTGTAGAGCTGGTACAGAATGCTCGAAAGCGCATAGACGTCGATGGCGGGCGAGCGGCGAAGGGCCGCGATGCCTTCGATATCCTGCGTGAGCATTTCGGGCGCGGCGTATGCGGGCGTGGCAAAGCGCCAGATGTCGGCACGTCGGGTGATCGTGTCATCGCTGAGGGCCATAGTGGCGGAGCCCATGTCGATGAGGCAGGGGTCAAAGGAGCAGTCGGCAATCTGCTGCTCGAGCGTTCGACTGGTGGTGCGGAACATGATATTGGCGGGCGACAGATCGCGATGGACGACCGGATTCACGAGGCCTTGGGTCATCAAGAGCGCGCGAAGCACGGCGTTTCCGACGGCGGCGACCATCTGGGTGGTTAGCCCGCCCGAGGTATCGTGCGGAAGCAGGGGCAGCGCCTGCTTGAGCGAGGTACCCTCGACCCACTCCATGAGGATGAGCGGATCGTCCTCGCAGGAACCGTAGCCATAGACGCGCGGGAACCCGCGCAGGTGCGAGACGGTGCACAGGTGACGGTACTCCTCGAACAGCGCGGCGGTATTGGCCAGGTGCGCGGCCGATTGCTCGGCGGAGCGATCGGGTGCCTGGCCAGAAAGGATGGCGTTGTCTTTGAGCAGCTTTACCGCGAAAATCTCGCCGTTGGTGTTAGTCGCGCGCAGCACGTGGCCGATGTTGCCGTCGCTGCGATGGGCCGTTTGAAGAATGAGCGTCATAAACCGGCGCTTGGCATCGTCCTCGGCGCTGGGGTCGACCGCCACGGCGGTGTCGAACGTGTCGAGACGGATGAGCTTGTCGCCATAGGCGCTATCGGTAGTATCCATGGCGTTCCTTTGTCTGGCATGGGTTGCCGCACGTATACGTCGGCAGTGCGGCTATTGGTAAAGCACCATGATAGCCGCACTGCCCACGTATGCCGCCGAGTATTGTCGTTTGCGACGCAGAAGGTAGAAGACGAAAGACGGGTGGCGACCGTTTTTCGATCGCCACCCGCGCACTAGTCCACAATGACAAGGAATGTTGTGTAGAGGCCCAAATGGAGTCGGTCGCTGTTTTCGATTTCCACCGGGGGATAGATTTTGCCGGGCTCGCGTTGATCGCGTGGCGGCTCAATCACAATGTCGCCGTCGCCCGCGCCCGATTCGAGCACGGTGCCGTTGGTCGACCCAAGGCCCTGGGCGTACCAGCGTCCGCCTTCGAGCCAAATGCGCAAGTGCTCGCGCGATGCATCTGCGCCCACGTCGGTGATGCTGGGCGAGGTCTTGGGCAGCGATCCGATTACGGTGCCGCGCGGGTCACGCGTAAGCGGGTGAATTTGCATGTCAACACTATTGCCGGCGTGCGTCCTAAGCAAGCCGAGATTGGGGGCGACGGTGCGCGGTTGATCCAAGCTGCTCAGAAAACCACGGCCGACGGTGGTCTCGGTGGTTCCAAAGTGCCCGCCTGTCTTGTTGTCGCAAAAACGCTCAACGGTTGCTACGCCCTGGGCGGGATCGGCAAGTGCACCCGTTGCCACAAAGAGCATCAGGAAGAGCGTGCTCTTTTCGCGGGGGCTATGGTCGTCGGAGCTGCGAATGCGCCCCAAGGCGTTGGCGTAGAGGCGATTATCGAGGCCATATTCGGCGAGAATCGACATCATCGCCTGGGCCGCGGGGCCGCTGTAGTGGTCAGATAGCTCCTGGTAGGCACGCTCGCCACCACCAAGTTTGTTAGCGATGGCGGCGGCTAGGTTAAGCGTAGAGACGGTGAAGTCATTGTAGATACCCGGCGCGCACTGATCGGGCTCGCGGTGGACAATGTAGCGAGTGAGATACGAGCGGTTGGTGGAACATTTGTCGAGTAAGGCGCTGCCCGCATATGAGTTGCCGTTAATGAGCATGCGGGCGATCTCGAGATGCTTAAGACCGCCAAACGAGCGGATATCGTTGTAGAGGACCGAGCACGGTGTTTCCGCCGCCATGGTCGCCTCCCTAGATAACTTCGATGACGTACAGCAAACATGATAGAAATTGATTGCGCTTGAGCATGTCGACTCAAAAAATGTTGCGCAACGCTTTACATAACTGTTGAGACATTATAGGGCATACACACCAAATTGCAGGATGGTTGCAAACGATGCATTTGAGAGGTTGTGCTCCATGGAATGTCCTTATTGCGGTGCATTATTGCCCGATGACGCTAGTTTTTGCTCCGAGTGCGGATCGCCTCTTGCCGATGCCGCGCCGGCGGCGTCGGCCCCCGAAGACCTCTACACCACGCCCCAGACCGTGTCGCAGAGTCCGGCCTTTTCGTGGCGAGATGGCGAGGCCGCCACGGCGGCGACGGTGGAATTGCCCAAAACGGATGATACACCGCTAACCGATTCGCAGCCGACGCCGAGTTCTGCCGTGCCCGAGCCCGCCGCGCCCGATGCCGACCCCGCTGCCACCCGTGTAGCCGATCCCTTGTCAGACTTTGGCACCACGATCGATGACGTGGAGACCCAGCCGGCTTACCATGCCGATCTTGATTCCACACCGCTCAGCGAGGAAGAGCAGCTCGAGCAAGACCGCGAGAGCCTCAAGACCGCCAAGGCCGAGTACAAACTGGCACGTAAGCGCCTGGGCAAGTCGTATGCGCCCGCCATTGCTGCTGGCGTTATTGTCGTTGCTGCCTTGTGTGCGGGAACCGGTTGGGCGGGCTATTCCTACGGCTTGGCTCACCCGCAAAACACCGAGCAGATCCAAAAGCTCAAGGAGCAGCTTGAATCTTCCAAGGACGAGCTCAAAAAGACGCAAGACGACCTCGACCAGACCAAGGCAGATCTAAAGGATGCCAAGGCCGAGCTCAAGACCGCAAGCAAGAACGGCGAGGACGCCAGCTCCGATGCCGAGGGCTCTTCCGCGACGGGCAATGCGACCTCGTCGACCACCACGACCTCTGGTAGCACAGCGAAGCTCGACATCGATAAACCCACGACCTTTGCCAACACTACGTGGCGGGGAGCGCTTAAGGAGACGGGCAACTCTTGGGGCCATACTTGCTACGGTGCGAGCAAAAACGACCTTGTGATCGTTTTTAAGAGCATCAGCGATTCCGGCGAAACGGTCGCGGATATTTCCGCCACGCTGCATGCGCACGATACCTACAACGCCGAAAAAACCGTCTCCCAGTCCGATGGCGACGATTATCGCACTTACACGGACGTCACCGGTACGTTTGTTAGGAACAAAGGCTTTGAGTTCTCGCTTCCTGTTGAAGAGGAGGGCTGCGACCTTAAGGTGGCTGGTGTGCCCAAAAAGAAGAACGGCAAGTATTACCTGAATACCACGGTCGTATCGGGAGACAGCGCCGTTAATATGGGAACGAGTATTACGGATACCTTTGAGCTTTTGATTTCCTAGCATTGCCAGCGAGCGATGCGTGAAGCGGTGGCGGGTGAGGCTTTATCGAGAGTTACGTCCGCCACCGCTTTTTTTCATGCGGGGGTCTATGAGCTGGCCTTGGTACTGCCGCCGGCTAAAGCATGCCGGCGGATGCGAGGGCGAGTATAACCACTATCACCACAAAGGCGACGATCACCATCGTGAGTGCCATCGAGCGTTGACGCTTGACTGCAAGGCGCGCGCGACGCATGGACTCGGCGCTGCGGACCGTCTCGGTGGATGGGGTTGGCCGAGACGCGGACTGCGCGCTTGCAACCGTGCGGGCGGGGGCTGTGGCGTTCGCCAGGACAGCGGCGCCGCCGCGATCAGCTGCGGGGCGGCGCTTTCGCGGTGCCCCCGTGCGGGCAAAGGGCTCGAGCCGTGCCGCGAGTTCGTTTGCCGAAGGGCGCGCGTCTTGCGATACCGCTAGGCAGGCCATGATCGCGTTGACAAGGCCCTGTTCACGAGGGGCCGCGGGTGCAAGGGGCTGCGGCTGCACGGTACGCTTAAGGCGTGCGTGGTCTCCAGAGCGCCTGAGCTCTGCCTCAAAGGGCGCGTGCCCGCAATAAAGTTCATAGAGGATGCTGCCCAACGCATAGATGTCGACGGCGGGATCGTCGCGAGCGCCGGGGTCGGCCTTAAAGCGCTCTAGCATTTCGGGTGCCGCATATGCTGGAGTGGCGCCGCGAAAGGCGTTGACGTCGACGGTAAAGGAAAAATCGGGCTTAACGAGCTTGGCACTACCCATGTCGATGAGGCAAATGTCAAAGTAACCACTCGATACCTGCTCTTCGAGCGGGATGCGATCGTGGCGCAACATGATGTTGCGCATAGAGAGATCGCGGTGGACAAAGGGTGTGTCGAGCGATTGCGTGGACAGGATGATCTTGAGCACGCTCAGGCCCAGTGCGGCGACGATATCGCCGGGGCAGGTTGCAGCGCCATCACTCAGAGCGGGCCGCGCATCAAGAAGCGAGACGCCATCGACCCATTCCATAAGCAGCGCCGGGGTTCCGTCTGCCGTATAGCCAAAACCGTAGACATCGGGAAAACCCCTTAGGTTGGATACAACGGAGAGCGTACGGTACTCCTCTTCCAGGGTTTCCCGGTTGAGCCGTTCTTGCTCGGGTTGGGCGTCGGGGCGCGGCATCTTAAGCGCGAGCTCAAAGGCGCGATCGCCGCTTTGGACGCGGCGGACATAGGCGTTGCCACCAAAGCCGCCCTTTTGCGGCGGAACGAGAAGCGTGCAAAAGCGACGCCGTGCCGCAGCCTGCTCACGCTCGGAGAGCAGTGCTGGCGTATGAAACTTGACGAGTCGAACTTCTTCGTAAGAACCGGTCATGGCGCGCTTTCATCCTTTCTTCCATTTAGCAGGATATGCGCTGGCCGCCGCCGTCTGTTGCGCAACATCGACAAATCTGCCACTCGCCAATGTTGCGCAACAGAATCGCGCAAGACGGCGGTAGAAAGATGTTGGAAAGACGCAAGGACCAAGCTGGTCAAAAACGGAGGGATAGCAAGTATGAGTGCCGTGGTTGGGATGTTTACATCTGTTGGCTCTACGGCAAGTAGCGCCGCTTCAACAGGGTCAAGCCTTGGTGCTGCCGGCGCTGTCGGTATGGCTCTTTTGGCTCCCACCGCAATCGTTACGGGTGCTTTGGCTGCTCGTGAGACCGCGGAAAAAGATGCAAGGGATGCCGCCGAAAAGGAGTTTTCTGAGGTTCTCGCGGACCTCAGAAAGCGGATCGATGAGATGGCCTCGGATTTAGATGAATCAACACGGGCAATGTTGGATGAGCTGATCACCAATTGTTCTCACTCCTTTTATGCCAAGCATGAAGAAAACACGATGAGTCTTGGCAGGGATACCAGAGTGAGGATGGAAAAAGCGTTAGCTCATTTGTTTTCAACGCTGCATGTCCTGTTTCCAAAAATGACATTTGATGCTCACTTGAAGCAGAGAATGGAGATGAGCCAAAGCCAGATTGATGCTGCTTTGACTGTTGAAAAACTGAGAGCACAAGGTCTTGCTAGGGCGATTGATTTTGATGTAACGCCTGATAATCCTATAGACCTGAAGAGGGCATTGCTTCAGATAACCGCGGCGGCAGAGTCTCCTTCGGGCGTTGAAACGTTTGAGGGGGCGGCGCAATCGTTTGACGCGTGGTCGGAAGTTGCCATCTCTCTGATGCAGGATGAAGCCTTGGATATGGCACTGCGTAATCGAATAAGCGCAAAATTTGAATCGATCCGCACCGCCTATGATGCGCTTGATTCCGATTCAACCGTAGAGGAACTGCTTGCCATTAATAAGAGCATCAAGGATTTTGATCATGTCATGAAGCGTGCCCAGTATGAGTCTGCTGAGAAGCACGAGCAGTACGTGCAGTATCAGATTCGAGTAGAACTGCTCAACGACCGATACCATCGTCCGACGGTTCTCAAGCACATTTATGAGATCGATAATATTTACGAAGAGATCGAAACTGCTGACGCCGAGCTTGATAAGGCCGTGAAAGACGAGTATATCGAGCGTGCGATTAATGATGCTATGGCTGAGCGTGGCGTTAATGTGGTTCGTTATGCCGTTATGGATGGCTCGGGCAAACCTTGGCGGCTTATGTTTGACACCAACGAGCACAAAGCGGTCGCCGTTCTTAAGGGCAGCAGCGAACAGCAGATCATCATGCGTGTCGTAGAGGCTGACCCGGCTGAGTTTTCTGAAGACCCGAATAATTCCACGATTATCAAAGACATGAAGATCCAGGATCAGTCAACCGTCGAAAAGGCCGTTCAGGACCAGGTGGAATTCTGCGACTTTTATAAGCAGTTCAGCGAAGACCTTAAGAAGCGGGGCGTCTTTGCGGACACCTCGACTGGTTTTGTGCGTCCGCCAAGTCCCGACGCTGCCGTCGAGATTCACCCGCATGATTACGTTCCGCCCACGCCTTCCGCAGATGCGGAACGTCGTCTGCGTAATCGCCGTCAAGCAAGTCAGCTCAAGCAAAGGGAAATGAGGTAAACCATGACATGGGAATGCCCTATCTGTGGTCTTATGAACGATGATGCCCGCGATATGTGCGAGGACTGTGGGACGCCGCGTCCCGCTGGTGCGGTTTCCGCACCTTCGACCCCTGCGCCCGCGGTCTCGGCACCCGAGGCGCCAGTTGCCTCGGCGTCCGGCTTTGCCGCCGCGGTCGCTGAGCGTCCGGCTCCCGCCGTCTATCCTGCAACATCATCGATGGGTGGTGCTTCGCGGCCTCAGCGTCCCGCGCCCCAGCAGGTATATCAGACTGCTCCTGCTCCTACGCCGCAGCCTACCCCCATGCCCGTTCCGCAACCTGCGCCGGTTCCTGCGCCACAGCCGACGCCTGCGCCAATGCCGCAGCCCGCGCCGCAACCCATGGCGAATGCTGCAGCTACTCCTGCGGTTCCTGCGCTTACGCTTGCCGATCCGGTTATGGGTGAGCAGCTTCGTCTCACGGACGCCGCGGTGCTTGGGCGCAACGCGTTTCCTTCTATGGCTTCGAACTTTGCCATGTCCCGGCAGCATGCCAGCGTTCGTTTTGAGCGGGGCACATGGATGGTTGCTGACGAGGGGTCCAATAACGGAACGGCTCTTATGCGTGGGGGCCAGGTCCTCAACTTGGTTCCCGGCGTGGCCCAGCCGATTCATACCGGCGATACGCTACTCATTCCGGCTGCGTCTGGCGAATTTGCCCAATTGCGTCTGACGGTTACTGTGGAGGAACCGCCTGCGGCACAACCCGTGCAGGCCCAGGCTTGGTCTGTGCCGCAGCCCGCGCCCGCTGCGGCACCGGTTGTTCCTGCTGCTGGTGAGTCTGCGGGTGTCGAGGGCTGGTTTGTCGAGTGCCCCGAGTGCGGTCGTTTGCATCTCGTTGCTGATGAGCGTGCAAAGGTTGGGGATGGCTGTGAGGAATGCGGTTGCTCGCTTGCGCGCACCTCGGCCGTGTACCGTACGCTCGATCCGGGCGAGGATTACGCCGATGTTCGTTAGCCATGTGCTTGCCCCCGTCGTCTCGCTGGGTCCGGGAGAACGTATTGTTGTCTGGACCGCCGGTTGTTCAAAGCGTTGTGCCGGATGTATTTCGCCCCAATGGCGCGACCAGTTGCCCGAGCAGGAGGTCGACGTTGATGAACTTGCACAGATGTTGCTCGATGCAGCGCGTGAGCACGGCGTGCATCGACTGACGGTTTCGGGTGGAGATCCGCTCGAGCAGGCATCAGAGCTCATGAAGCTGCTGTCAATAATCCGCGGTGCTTACGACGACATTCTCGTTTACACCGGATTCACGTTTGAAGAGCTGCCGCAGGTGATCGGTGCGGATGCGTGGGAGACGCTTAAGTCTCTTATCGATGTGCTGATTGACGGTCCGTACGTAGACGAGCTCAACGTGCCCGACTGCGCGCTGCGCGGCTCGACTAACCAGCGCGTAATCTACCTGAGCGATCGTCCACACGATGATTACGACCAGTATCTTCAGCAGCCCCGCCAGCTTCAAAACTATGTCCAGGACGGCACGGTTATCACCGTTGGTATTGCCGACCGTTACCACCATGAATTATCTGCCAAGGAGGTATAACACATGGCAACTGATTTCGAGCGTCAATCCTGGCAGCGCGAGATGCTCAACTTTAAAGGAGTGAAGAGCCTCTTTATCCTTGAGGGCAACGTTAACGACAAGTATCCCGACGTGGTCGACGACAGCCTCCAGTTCTCGGAGCTTGCCGAGGTCGTGCGTGGTCTTTTCGAAGACGCCAATGGCTCGGTTGAGTACAACGTGGCATATTTCGACCCCATCCAGCTGTTCTCGAGCAGCATGGGCAATGTCGATTGCAAGCGCCTGGTGTCGCTGGCGCATGATGAAGCTACCAAGAGCGACGACCGAATGATGGAGGCGAACGCCTGCATCGCCGATGGCCGCCAAGCATATGCCACCGGGCAGTCGAGCCTGCCGTCATACGGCGAGGTCATCCGCTCTATGCTGCGCCTTAAATACAATGACAACCCCGATGGTGGCACCGATGCCAAGCCGCTTTGCGTGATCGTCAACATGGCGTCGCGCCTGCTTGCCTCATCGACCGGTCTTATGCCCGACGAGACGCAGTTTTTCCTTAATCTGTACCTTGGTGCCAGCAAGGCGCGCCTCATTAACCGTACGGCCGTCAATACGCTCATTCTGGTAACGGATAACGTGCGCAACCTGCCTGTGTGGTTTATCGAGGAGAATCCCTTCCTGCGCACCATCACGCTGCCGCATCCCGACCGCGACATGCGCGAAGCCTATATCCAGAGCAAGTTTGGCTTTGGCGAGGTACTGTCCGATTCCGATGACCGTGCGGTGCGTCGCTTTATCGATACCACCGATGGCATGAGCGTTAAGGAGCTCGAGGGGCTGCAGCGCATGTACCAGCGCGACATGCAAAACCCCGAGGCTTCCATCGAGGCCATCCTTCCCAAGCTCGTTGACGTCTACAAGTACGGTTTTCGCGAGAACAAATGGCAGCAGATGTTCGAGAAACTCGAGGAGGATCCCGAGGAAAAGATCAAACGCCGCGTGAAGGGTCAGGACGAGGCCGTTGAGAAGGCCGTCACCGTGCTCAAGCGCTCCGTCATGGGCCTTTCGGGTGCCACCCATTCGTCTGGCTCTAAGCCCAAGGGCGTCTTGTTTTTGAGCGGCCCCACTGGTACCGGTAAGACCGAGATCGTTAAGGCTATTACGGAACTTCTCTTTGGCGATGAGCGCAGCATGCTGCGTTTTGATATGTCCGAGTACGGTGCCGAAAACTCCGACCAAAAGCTCTTCGGCGCTCCTCCGGGATACGTGGGCTATGCCGAGGGAGGTCAGCTCACCAACGCCGTCAAGGCCAATCCGTTCTCGGTGGTTCTTTTCGACGAGATCGAGAAGGCCGCGCCGAGCATCATGGATAAGTTCCTGCAGATCCTCGAAGACGGCCGCCTGACCGATGGCCAGGGCAATACCGTGTACTTCTCGGAGACGGTTATCTTCTTTACGAGCAACATCGGCTTTTCCAAGATTGAGATCGATGCGCAGGGCAACGAAGTGCGTAATACCATCGCACCCAACACGCCCTATAACGAGATCTGTGAGCGCGTACGTACTGAGATGGACCGCGAGTTTAAGCCCGAGTTCTTGGGCCGTATCGGCGACAACGTGGTCATCTTCAACTTTATCGACGATGCCGTGGCGCTTCAGATTCTTAATTCCAAGATCGATGCCGTAAACCGCAACGTGCATAAGGCGCAGCCCGATATTACGGTTGAGGCGACCGATGCCGCCCGCGAACTGCTGCACTCCATTGCCATGACGGACGCCGTCAAGGCCAAGGGCGGCCGTGGCATTGGCAACCTGGTGGAGAGCGGCTACCTTAACGGGCTTTCCGACTTTTTGTTTGAACACCGCGCCGAGTGGCGTGGTCGTCCCGGTATGGTGGCGCGCGCCGTGCCGCAGGGCGAGGGCGACGATGCGCATATCGCATTTGAGCTCGTGCCTGGATCGATGGGAGGCGATTGGCGATGACGATGTTTATCGCTGCTGCAAAAACCCAAGCGGGAACCAATCACCCCGTCAACGAGGATCGTCTGCTATTTGACGGTAACGTCCTTTGTTATGGCCTGATGGGCGATTGCGAGCGCGAGATGGGCTGCATGGCAGTCTTTGACGGCGTGAGCGAAGGCGGGCACGGAGCGGCCGCCTCGACGCTCGCTGCTCAGGCGTTTGCACAGGCCGTGCGCGTCTTTGATGCCGATGCCGTTAACACGTTGCAGGACCGTCTGCGCGTGGCGGGCGAGCGAGCCGAGAACGACGTTGAGTCTTATGCGGCTCGCTACGGTTTGCCTGTGACCGCATCCACGGTTGCCGGTCTCGTTGTTGCCCCCGATGGACACGGTGCTGTTTTTAACGCTGGCGATTCTCGCGTGTATCGGCTGCGCGGCGGCGTGCTTGCGGTGCTTACTTGCGACCATACGCCCGAGCGGCGCATGGGTGGCGTGGGCGTCGAGTACAGCGACGATGCTGTTTCGCATTGTATAGAGCTGGCAATTGGCCTTAACCAAGGCGGTCGAAATCTTGAGGTCAAAACAACCGTGATGCTTCCGGGCGATCGCTACCTGATTTGCTCGGATGGCATCGATGGGCAGATTCCGCAGGAGCGCCTGCAGCAGATGCTTGCGAGTGGTTCGGCCTGTGCGCAGCTGTGCGAAGAGTTATATGCCGAGGCCCGCGTAAATGGCTCGACGGACGATGCGACGCTGATTGTGATTGAGGTAGGGGAGTAGTCATGTCTGATGAGACGATTACGGTACGCCGAGATGGCGGCAATGACAATGATGAGATCGTAACGGTGCGCCGCGGGAATGCGCCCGTAGGGGGAGAGACGGTTACCGTAAACCGTGGCGACCAGGCTTCTGCGCCTGGAGAGACCGTGACGGTGCGTCGAGCTGATGCCCCGGCATCTGGTGAAACGGTTACCGTTCGCCGCGATGCTGCGCCATCCGCTGGCGAAACGGTGACAGTGCGTCGCCCGGCAACTGAATCGAATGGCGAAACGGTGACGGTTGCAAGGCCGTCTGGCGCCTCTCCTGACGGCAGGACTGTTACCGTTTCCCGTCCCAGCGCTCCCGCGGCGGGCGAAACTGTCACGGTGCCGCGCGCTGCGAGCCCCGACGGCCAGACGGTAACTGTCTCGCGCGGCGCCGCGACCAGTCCCAATGGCGAAACGGTGACCGTTTCTCGTGGAGGTACACATGCTGCCGCTGCATCGACCTCGCCTTTTGTTGCAGAGGATGCGACGGTTGTCTCGAATGACGGGCAGCAGTTTATTATTCATTTGGGACAGGTCATTGGCCATGGCGGTCAATCTACCATAGTTGCCGCCGAGCGGGTGAGCGACGGCCTGGCATGCGTTGCCAAGGTCTTTAAGCCTCTTGTGGGCGCCGAGCGTTCGGCATATCAAAAGGTGGTAAGCGCCGTAATGGGACTTAATGGCCGCCCCGTGTCTCAAACGCATCTGCTGCCCATCTTTGCCTATCTGCACCAGGGCCTGAGTGCAACCGAGGTGGGGACTGCGGCTCCTCAGCTTTGGGATGTTTCCATTACGCCGCTGGCCACATGCCTTTTTGATCGTCCCCGTAGCAAGAATATGGTTAAGAGCCGCGTTATTCCCGAGCTCAGCCGGGCAATCGAGTTGCTCCATACCGAGCTCGGCATTGTCCATCGTGACATTAAACCGCAGAACGTCTACCTGTATGACAAGCAGATCGTGCTGGGAGATTATGGCTCCGCTCGCTCGCTTGCCGGATTTGACAGTCGACTGACGAACACCATGACGCGCTCCGACGGCTACACGCCCGGTCGCGGTGGCATGGTCGATCCTCGAAACGACTGGTATTCGTTTGGCTACACGATCTGGACGCTCTACGAAAACAATGTCCATCCGCTGCAGGAGTTCATAAACGACAATACGCTTTCCGATCGCCAAGAGACGGGCGAGCCTGCGGACTTTAACCATCCAGAAGATGCGACCTTAGGGAACCTGCTCAAGGGCCTGACGTTTGAGCTTTCGGGTGAGCGTTTTGGCTACGAAGAAGTCAAAGACTGGATGGCCGACCCCGATCACTTCTATCGCAAGCTTCCCACCATGGATGCTGGCAGTGCGCGCAAGCCTTACGAGTTTGCAGGCAAGCTGTATAGCGATCCGGTGTTGCTCGCTCGCGCGCTGTCCTCCAATTGGGATGAGGCCAAGCTTCGCATGAGCCAGCAACAGCTCGAAAACCTGATGGGCGACTGGGGCGAAAATGACCTGCAGACCAGGATTCACCAGTTGGTCGAAGAGGATATCCAGACAGCGTCCAATCCCGACTTGGCCCTTGCTTGCGTCATCTATGAGATGTCTAACGGCAAGATTATGTCGTGGCGCGGCGAGGATGTCTCGCTGACTAATGCACCCGATGCTTTGCCGGCGCGTATTGCATCGATGTCTGTGGATACAATTGATCGCTATGCCCGACAGTCAGGCCTTGATGGAACAAATTCATCTGGCGTGTTGCCCTCTGGATTCCTCTCGCTAGTCTTATCTCGAGAAGCAAACGCCGACAGCCAAAGGAAGCGTTTGGCTTCTGATATTCACAGTCTTGAGCTTCTTGCTCGTCAATCGAACGACCCGCATTTTGCAGCCTGTCTTTTCAAGGGCTTGTTGACGTCCGGCGAAAACAAACATGCTATGGCCCAAGGCGCGCTTAAATCGGTTTTGCGGCAACCCTCTGCATTCTTTGGCGTCTGCTCGTCTTCTCGTTCGCTCGACGAATTTTTGCTCTATTTTGCCGGCGATGTTGATATGTCGGCAATCATCGCTGCTCGCGATGGAGCAAATGCTGAGGGTGGCATAGATACCGACGTTGTCCTTGTCTTTATGGATAAGGTCGCCGACGAAAAGGGCGCCGTGCGCTCGTTTTATCGAAAGTATGGAAACTATGCTGCCTGGATTTGGCTTTCTGGCCATACCGACTTATATGAAACGATGCAGGGTTCGGCAGGCGAAGCTGCAGTTATCGCGCTTCGTGGGCTTAACCCGGCAGTCGATGCGCCGGTCTCGACACTTGTTAGGTTGGGCAGCAACGCTCGTCTTGAGGGCATTAAGCTTCGAGGCGACATGGAGTCTACGCCGGTTCCATATATTCTGGGCTGGGAACTTGATGAACGTTTTGGAACGCGCCCCATCGCGATGGGATCACTGTTCTGTGCCCAGGTAAAGGGTGATGTCGTGCCGCGTGGGTACGTATCAGATCTCTTGACCTCATGCGAGGACCATAACTTGCTCGATGCTCTCGGGATTAAGCTTTTGGCAGATGTCGAGAATCTGCCGTCCGCGGCATATGCGCAATATTTGGATGACGCTCGCGGAGTTGCCGATGGACAGCTGGAAGCCGCTATCGAAACGGACACGCGTGAATATGGTGTTGTCAAGGGCATAGCTGACAGCAATGCACAGATTGCCGCTGTAAAGAAGGAGCAGCGGAACGTTCTCGTTACCACCATTGCCGTTGCGCTTCTCTATCTTCTAATTATTAAGTGTGCCCGCAGCTCATTCGGCCAGCTTATCGTTTCGCTCGGAACGTTTGGCCCTCTCGTTGTCGTCTTCTTGGTACTGGCATTCTTGGGCTGTTTCGGCTTCCTTGCACTCAATGTGCTCCGTTCTTTTTCGGCCGTTGACCGTGTCTCGGGTCTCGAAGATGCTCTGGATTCAAACGCTGCTGCCTTAGAAGGCTATTTGGTCAAGTTGGTCGATTTCGACGGACGCGCTGACAAAATTACTGAAATTCTGTCAGTCCAGTCGGGAGATGCTGCTTTGACCGATGCGCGTAAGCCGCTGTTCTCGACAGGGCGTCATTCTGTGTCGTTTTATACCGATCCCGAAGTCATGGATCGATTTGGACGTCTTGCTGGCAGATTGGTGCTCATCACGGCGCTCGTCGTTAGCGCGTTTGGCTTTATGGGGTCAATGTATGTTGATGGCGATGTGTATGCGAGAGTTGAAGTTTTAATTGCGGTTTGCTTCGGGTTGATGATCGTATTGATCATGTTTGGCGAGGATGCACATCCTGGTAGTGCTCAAGCGCTGCGTTCGTGGCTTTACATGTGGATCCCTCCGATACTCATTGAGTTTTTGCTTTCCGGAGTTGTCTCATTTGCCAACTTCCTGAGCCTTTTCGGCTTCATTTTCCTCTTGCTTGCTTTTGTAATTAGCGTCATTGCATTCGTGCTTCTCCGTGGTTTGGAAAAATGGGATGATATCCAATCGCGGAAAAAGCAGTCGCCGATTGTCCAGCCGATTGCTGCTCAGCAGAACGCTGCTAAACAAGACAACATTCAGCAGAATGGCGTTCAGAATTCCAGCGCCGGAATGAAGACGGATAACGAGGCACATTTTAGTCATGTTTACGTTTCTGGCAGTGCTGCGTCTGCCAGTCGTACGGGCAGTGCTCCTGCTGCGAAAAAAGAATCAGCGAATGCTAAGAAGTCCGCTTCTGGAGTGAAAGGCAAAAAGGAACCGAACGCTATTGGATATGGCGCATATGATCAGATACCGTGCCGTATCGACATCTATGCCAACTACATCAAGATTACTCATACCTCGATGTATTCTGGAAGGCGCGATTTAGATAAATATAAATCCGCAGTTAAATCGGGTAAAACATCTGACTTGGACAAGGCGTTTAATAGGCCTTATGCTGTAAATACGATCAATATTCCAGCAAACGCGCTCACTAATTGGCTTCGCATGCCTGGCATCACCAATAGCCCCGAATTTACGTTCGACCGAAAAGATCGCAATCTGCACACTCGCGTGCAACATACGATTCAGGTTTTTTCGCCGGGTTTCGATGAGGTGCTCGAAGATTTTGCAGACTCTCATTTCCATTACTGATGAGGACAGAGGGTAATACTCATGTGCCCGTCGGGGAAGACTCCGATTGGCGAGACGACAGTTTGGATGATCAATGCCAACGTTAAACTTTGGAAATATGTTTGGAAGCTCCGGTAACGATAGGAATCGTAACGGGGGCTCTCAACAACAGGGCTCCAATGCTCAGCGTGCAGGTGAGCAACTTCACGATGTTGAGCGGCTGGTTATGGGGGGCCGCGAGGCTATTGCTAATAGTGCCGAGGCGCAGCGCCAACGACGCCGCCTTGCCGAGAGCATGGCTAGGAAAGATGCGGTGTACGGAACCGTCATCGACCAAGGATACGGAACGTACGATGGAAGGCCCTGTTCGATTAGATTGTACGAAAACCGCATCGAGATTGTTGCAAAACGCGAAGGCTCGACGCTGGACAATCATCCGGTGGTCAAGTCGCTTGTTCCCGGCCTTGGCAAAAGCAAGGCTGTTGCGGGAAGGATTCTTGCTCCGGGAAATTCAAACCCGCCAATCGTCATCCCCGCTAATGCCATGACGGGTTTTCAACAAGTAGCATGGGGGATGTTCCCGACGTTTGTATTCATGCGAAGAGATCCTGTGACGAGGAAGCGAGAGTCCCACACGATTAAAGCTATGACTAGAGAGCTTGGCTATTCGTTAGAGCGTTTTGGCGCTATGCATTACCACTTCTGATGATTTGTGAGGATATAGACAATGGGCATGGGGGAACGAGATTCTGAGGGCCTGTCGGCGCAGGAGCGACTCGAACAGCTTCGCGCTCAGCGGATGGCACCGAAAGATACCGGGGTACATATTGAATCGGACGCAGCAAATGGACGTCTGGACATCAACTGGAATAGTGCCGGTGCACCAAAGCACCATGTGAGCATTAATTTATCGCGCATTGTAGATGCTATTCCGACCGTCATTCGTTTTCTTCCGGTGCGTATTTTTACGGTGTGGGGTCTTTGCTCGGTCTGGTACCGTCTGTTCCTAAATACAGGTGGAGACGATATTTTGCATACGGGTCTCCCTGCTCCTGGATATAGCGCTTTTAACCCATTCGCTCAAGCAGCCGTTATTTTCGGTGGTCTATTTGTCGTTTCGATTGAGTTATTTATTGGACCGCTGAGTTTGATTATCAAACAGCTGATCATTGGTCTTTTCTATGTGCTACGCGGTTCAGCTGCTACAAGGCGCGCATTATCGGATGCGCATGCTCAATTTAACTTTAGTCAGTTTATCGCTGACACGCGCGAAGGCTATCACAATGGCTATTCACTATTGGGGTCGGCGTTGCGCGCAAAACGTGGTGCGCGCAACGGCTCATCTTCTCTTGATTACGGCGAGGGTGCTTTGACGGGCGTAGATCCATATTCATATCAATATGATGATGGAATTGGCGATCGCCCGTCCGTCTTGGAACTGACTGATGAAGAGGCCGACCGTTTGTGGGACCTGTACTACCCGGCCTACGGCGCTGAGGGCCCCATGTCCAACCTGCACGAGGCGCTCGCCGCGGGCGACCCGCGGGACTATACGACCCTGATGAGCCTCGCCCTCAACGTGGCGGAGTGGTGCGAGCAAAACGGCACGCCCGACACGCACGGCTGGTTCGACGACCCCGCCTACCCGGGCGACTACGTCGACGCCGGTACGTTCTACCTCATGGCGTACTCGTTCTGGGAGCAGGCGGCCGAGGCGTGGCGCGTAGGGCCGATCGAGCCGCTCGCGGACGACATGAGCCGCTTCATCCTGCGCCACCTGAGCGACTGGTCGCGCGAGAACGCCCATGCCTACCGCTGGCGCGGCGACTGGCGCGACGCGGACTACTTCGACAAGGATCGCCTGTAGGCGGCGGAAAGGGAAATACGGATGGCAATTAATCAGAACGGGTCTGGCCGCGGGGGCGCCGGGTCCAACGGATCGGATATCAACGATATCGTGAACCGCTTGGGCGGTCCGCGCGTAGTGATTGTCCTTGCCGTGGTGGTAATCATTGCCATTGTGGCGGTCACATCCATCACAAGCGGCATTTCCGACACAAATCGGCAGACCGAGCAGCGTGCCGAGGCCAAACAGCAGCAGGAGGATGAGGCGGCGCGCGCTCAGCGTAAAAAGGAAAAAGAAGAGCGCCACCAGGAAGAAGCGAAAAAGGCCACAGTGCTCACACTCGATGAAATTACGGACGAGGCGCTGCGCTCGGACTTAGCGCTCGATGCAGATGAGGATGGCAATATTTCGCAAGAGACTGCGGATGAAGCTAGCTCAATCGACGTCGAGTCGTTTGATTCGCTTCCGCTGCTGGCCAACTTCCACAACATCACGACGTTTGGCATCGGCGACTACGACAACGAAAGCTACGACATAAGCTCCATTAGCAATATCACTCATCTGTCCATTGGCGACTGCTCGGTGCCTCAGGTTGATCTCACACGTTTTCCTCAGCTACAGCGCGTTACCATAAACAGGCTCGAGAGCCCCGTCGATACCTTGAATGCCAAAAACATGTCCTCGTTGACGAACGTCCAGATCGAAGGCCTTGATGGCAGTATTGGGACACTTGACCTGTCGGGTGATGTGAACCTTGAGGTTCTGAAGATCGGTTGCAGAGTCGAAACGCTCAATTTGTGCGGCGCAGGCAGGGAAAATGCCTTCGATATTACTTTTACGCCCAATTGCGTTGGCAAGATCTTGTACGACAGCGACACGAGCAGCGGCATGGTCGAGTTTTTGCAAAAAATGAGTAGTGACTACGGCTACACCATGGAGCAGCAGTAGCGATGCGCTCAAGTGAGGAGAAGCAGTATGGCGAACTTTAAGCCTGATATGTCATGGCGGGATAACGAACGGGTTCAGCGTGTGACCGAGCAGCCTTCGGGCGGGGCTCATGAGCAGGCTGCCGAGACGCCGGATGTGCGGGTGAATATGCGTCCGAACGGGCAGACAACCGAAAAGTCTGCTGGGCAGGCGCAGCAGACGCCGGGGCGTTCGACAAGTCGGATCCCTCGCCCTGCCGGTCAGCCGAATGGACAGGCGGCTGAACGTGCAAATGAAGCCGTCTCTCGCTTGGGCGGCGTTCGCGCCCTGGTAGTGCTTGCGGCGGTTGTGGTCATAGGCGCGGTTGCCGCTTTCGCCGTGATTGGCGGCGTCGGTGACGTGCAAGGCGGCGGGGGAGCCTCGTCGAGCGCCTCTAAAGAGTCGAGCTCAACTGACGCCTCTGGCTCCGAGACCAAGAAAGAAAAAGGTCTCGTCGATGTTGATGCGATCTCGGATGATACGCTGCACGGGCTGCTTGCCGACTACGATAACGATGACGATGGCCAGTTGACCGCCAAGGAGACCCAGCGCATCACAGAGCTGGTCGTGAGTGACGAGGTGACGGACTTCACGCCCATTAGCAAGCTGGACAAGCTCGATACGCTCGGCATCAATACCCTAAGCGCCAAGAGTGCGGACTTTAGCGGGCTCGAGGCACTCGAGGTGCTCAAGTTTGGCGACATGACGACCCAGGACCTCGATCTGAGCGTCTGCCCCAAGCTTAATGCCTTTAAGATCGAGGGCCTTAAGGGTGCTGTCAATTCCATCAACGCCTCGGGTCTTAAGAACCTGATGTTCTTTACCGTTGACCAAGGGCTTCAGGGCGATGTCGAGAAGATTGATCTTTCGAACGATGACATTCTTGGCGCACTCGAGATTACCTGCAACGTCGGCGAGCTCAACCTGTCGGGTTGCAGCCACTCGTTCCCCAAGCTCAACATTGCCGCTGACCACATCGACAAGATCGTGGTCGACAGCAACACCAATGCCGACCTGGTGGCTACCCTGCGTGACCTTTGCGCGCAGAAAGGCTGGACGCTGGAGGAGCAGTAGGGTCCTTGGAGCAGCAGAGTAACATCTGCTGCAAAGGCGTAAACGAACAAAAAGAAGCGGGG
>CABTZM010000018.1 GCA_902489295.1 uncultured Collinsella sp. | reverse complement strand
TCTGCGGCTGCACGCGCAAGCCGCTCACGCGACCGTCCTCGCCCGTCTCGATGGCGAGCGGGGCCGTAAGCTCCAGAACCTCGCAGCCCTCGGCCTGGGCACCGGCGATCTCGGCGTCCTGGGCTGTCATATCGCAGATGCGGCGGCGGTAGACGATGCTCACCTTTTCGGCACCGCAACGCACGGCGGAGCGTGCCACGTCCATGGCCACGTTGCCGCCGCCGATGACGCACACGCGCTGTCCGCTCAGGTCGGGCAGCTCGTCGTCACCGATGGCGCGCAGCATCTTGACGGCCGACTCCACGCCGGGCGCCTCTTCGCCCGGAAGGCCGAGCTTCTTGTCGCTGTGGGCACCGATGGCCAGGTAGACGGCATCGAACTCGTCGCGCAGGCGGGCGAGCTCCTCGCCGTTCACGGAATGGTCGAGCTCCACGTCGATACCGGCGCTCAAGATCCAGTCGATCTCGGCCTGCAGGCGCTCGCGCGGCAGACGGTAGCTGGGGATGCCGTAGCGCAGCATGCCGCCCAGGTGGTGGCGCTGCTCAAAAATGGTCACCTTGTGGCCCATCACGGCCAGGTAGTAGGCGCAGGAAAGACCGGCCGGGCCGCCGCCAATCACGGCAACGCGCTTACCGGTGTCGTCCACTACATGGGGCTTGTGGTCGTTGAGGTCACTGTGTTCAACGGCAAAACGCTTGAGGGCGAGGATGTTCATGGGGTCGTCGACCATGCCGCGGCGGCAGTGCATCTCGCAGGGATGCTCGCACACCAGGCCGCAAACGAGCGGCAGCGGGTTGTTCTTGCGGATGACCTTGACGGCATCGGCATAGCGGCCGGCCTCGACCAGCGAAATGTACCCGGGAATGTCGACGTGCGCTGGGCAGCCCGAGACGCACGGGACGCGGGCCTCGCGGTCAAAACCGCAGGAGTGCTCGCGGATGTGGTGCTCGAAGTCGTCACGGAAGCCACGGATGGCCGTGAGTGCCATGGCGCCAGCTTCGTAGCCGATGGCGCAGTCGCTCGAAAGGTAGATGGTGCGGGCCGTGCGTTCAATCAGGTTGAGCGTAGACTCATCGGCGCGCCCTTCGAGCACATCGGCGAGCAGGTCGCTCAGCGCGCTCAGGCCCACGCGGCAGGGCGTGCACTTGCCGCAGCTCTGGGTGGAGCACAGGTTGACGAGCGCTGCCGTAAACTCAACGGGGCACGGGGCGAGCGAACTCACCGCCAGACGACGTCCGAGCGCATCGTGCAGGTCGTCCATGACGGCCTGAGCGTGGCTGCGTTCCATTACGTGCAGTCGAGCCATAAGATCCCCTCTCACATGGCAGCCCGGAGGCGAGGCCGGGCGAAGTTGCTACACGCACAACACTGACCTAAAAAGTTGTTAGGTCTCCACGCAGTTCGGCAGGCGGTATGAAATGTCACCCTCGGCGGTGAAATAGAACATTACCGCAGATAAATGCCATATTTGGTAAAACGCGTTACCAAATGACAATGCCCCGCCCACGCAATCACGTGGACGGGGCATTGCTCCAGGTATGCGGCCAGCGACCCTGTTGCTTTTACTTAAGCTCGGGCCAGTAACCCTTGTTGGCCTCGATCATGTCGTCGAGAACTTCCTTGGCGACCTTCATCGAAGGCACGGTCTTGTTGAGCGTAAAGGCCTTGAGCGCCTTCTCGTACGAACCCTCGATCGTGGCCTCGACCACGAGCTTCTCGGAGTTCAGCTGCTGCATCATAAGACCCTGCTGGAACAGAGGAATGTTGTCACGGCTGATGACCTCGGGGCCGTTCTTGCCAATGTAGGCAGGCAGCTCGACCATGGCGTCGTAGGGCATGTTGGGGATAGCGCCCTTGTTCTCGCAAATGACCAGGAAGCGCTGCTTGGTATCGTTCTTCAGAGCGATGGCCAGGTCGGCAATCCAGTCGCCGTGGCTGCCCGCATAGAACGTGCTCTCGTCGATCTCGCCGGTCTTCTCGTAGTGGTCGATGCCGTCGAAGAGGTTCTTCTCGCGCGTCTCCTCAACCTCGTTAGCACGGGTGCGCTCGGGGTTGGAATGCTCGACGAACTCCTTCTGCTGCAGGTAGTAGTTCAGATACGTGTTGGGCAGGTACTCCGGGAAGCACTCCATGATCTCGTACTCGCCCTTCCAGACGTAGTACCAGCTGCCCTTGGTGTGGCGGTTCTGCTCGGGGTGCTCGTCAGTGGCCTCCTCGGGCTTCTTTGCCATGAGCGAGCCCATGCCCTTGAGGTAGGAGTCGGGCAGCAGAATCTCATGCTCCTTGATGTACTCGCGCAGCTGCGGGAGCACCTCCTCGCCCTTGTGGCGGATCGAGGTGAACCAACCAAAGTGGTTGAGGCCAAAGTAATCGTACTCGACATCCTTCTTGTCGATATCGAGTGCGGCGCAAACCACGTCGATGATCGCGATCGGCATGTCGCAGATGTTGATGATGCGAGCGTTGGGACGCAGCACGCGGCAGCCCTCGGACACGATGGCAGCAGGGTTGGAGTAGTTGAGAATCCAGTAGTCCTTCTTGGCGTACTTCTCAACGTCATCGATCAGCTCGACCATGGGGAAGATGGTGCGCATGCCGTAGGCAAGGCCGCCGCAGCCGCAGGTCTCCTGACCCACGCAACCGTGGCGCAGCGGAATCTTCTCGTCCTGCTCGCGCATGGCGTAGCCGCCCACGCGCATCTGGGCAAACACGAAGCTCGCGTCGGTAAAAGCCGTCTTCTTGTCGGTGGTCACCGTAAGCTTGATGTCCAGGCCGAGGTCCTCGTGCAAAATCCAGTCCACGAGCACGCCGATCTTGCGCTGACGCTCCTCGTTGATGTCGTACAGACGAATCTCGTCAACGTCGAGCTCGTCCTTGCGCAGGGCGATGGACTTGACGATGCCGGGGGTAAAGGTGGATCCGCCACCACACAGAGTAATGATCATTGTTTACTGCTCCTTCTCAATTGCGTTTTCGACCTTGTCGCGCATCTCGGCGACCTTCATGCCAAAGATGATCTGGATATTGTTGCCGTTGCGGTTGATGCCGCTGTTGGGCACGTGGTTGATGAGGCTCTCATCGATGAGGTCCGGGTTCTTAACGTTCACGCGAAGACGCGTAAAGCAGTTCTCGAGCTCCTCAATGTTGTCCTTGCCGCCAAGACCTGCGACCAGGTCGGCAATACCTGCATCGACGCCCTCTGCGGGAGCTGCGGCAACAGCGCCCTGCTTCACCGCGACAGACGCGGCGGCCTCGCCCTCGGCAACGGACTCGGCGAGCTCGGACTCCTCTTCGCGGCCAGGCGTGTGGAGGTTGAGCTTCTTAATAAGGAAGGTGAAGAGGAAGAAGTACAGCGCGGCGTTGACGACTCCGAGCACGAGCATCATCGGCCAGTTGGTCTTATCGACACCAAGAACCAGGTTGGAAACCACGATGTTGATGATGCCGCCTGCCGTCGAAGCGGGCACGGAGAGGACCTTGAGCAGGACCAGGAAGATACCGGAAAGAACCGAGTGAACAACAAAGAGCACGGGAGCGGCAAAGACAAAGAGGAAGTCCATGGGCTCGGTGACACAGGAGAGCACGGCGGTGATGATCAGCGGGATGATAACGGCCTTGGTCTTATCCTTGTTCCCCTTGTAAGCGGTGAAGATAAAGGCGAGGCCGATATCGATGTAGGGCCACAGGTTGTTGAAGGTATAGCTGTTGAAGTAGGTGCTATCGGAGAAGGGCTGGCCCGTCATTGCCATCTCGGCAACACGGATGGGATAGGCGCCGGCGATAACCTGATCGCCCAGCGTAAGGGTGCCGCCCACATCGGAGAACTGGAACGGGGTGTAGATGAGGTGGTGCAGACCGGTGGGAACGAGCAGCTTGTTGAGCATGCCGTAGATAAACAGACCGATGTTGCCCGACTCCTTAATGATGCCGGCAACGGAGGAGATGGCACCCTGAACCGGAGGCCAAACGATGCAGAAGCCAGCGCCCATGATCCAGGAAATGATGATCATGATCAGGAACGGGAAGCGAACGCCCGAGAACATCGAAAGGGCAATGGGGAACTGCTTGTTCGAGTACTTGTTGAACACGGCACCGGTGATGCAACCAAGGATGATGCCGCCAAACACGCCGGTATCGAGCACCTGGATGCCCATAACGGTGGCCTGGCCGGTTCCGGTAAGACCGAGCATGCCGCTCGCATCGGCAAGAGAGCCGGTGGCGTTGAGCACGATGTTGTTAGCCTGCAGGAACAGGAAGAACGACATCAGGGCGATCAGCGAAGCATGGCCCTTGTTCTTCTTTGCCATGGCGCCGGCGATGCCCACGCAGAACAGAATCGAGAGGTTGTTGATGATAAACATCAGCGACTGATAGACAACGGCGCCCACAAGCTGGAACGGACCGGAGCCCAGTACGGGGACCAAAGCGCAGATGGTCTTGTTGGTCAGAATGATGCCCACGATGAGCAGGATGCCGGCAACCGAGAGATACATCATCGGCTGGACGATCGACTTCGCGAACACCTCCAACGGCGCTTTGAAATTGAACTTCTTTTTTGCGGTCATAGCGGTACTCCCCTTCCTTTTCCGCAAATTAAGACAGATGTGCCCTGGGCAAGACCGTAAGTCCTGCCTTATATCAATCGATGTGTGGGCACGTTATGCCTAGAGACCAGGTTCTCCAAGCAGATTAACAATGTGATATGCGAGATAACTCTTCTCGGCATCGGTAACGACAACGTTATAGGTAGACGACAAGTGAGCGGCTATGGCATCCGCGCACGAGAATGCGCACGGATACGCCGTTTCGTCGATTCGGAACAGCGCGTCGCCACTGATTTGCCCGGCCGTAGGATCGAGTGCTCGCTGAGCGAAAAACTGCAGGTGACGAACGAAGCGTTCGTAAGGCAGCGAGGTGTCATCGAGGGTCGTGGCATAGCGCTCGGAAACAATCGCGAGCACGTCGCGAACAAGCTGGACCGAGATGATTAGACGGTCGGAGCGTTGCGGCATGGTGGCGTTGACGATATGCAGCGTAATAAAACCCTGCTCTTCTTCGCTCATCTGGATGCCCAAATAGTCCTTGATAATCTGAAGGGCACGGCCCGCAAGCGCGTACTCCTTGCGATAGAACTGCTGGATCTCGAGCAGCAGCGGATTCTCGCAGGAAACGCCTTTGCGCTCGCGATCGAGGGCGAGGCTGATATGGTCTGCGAGAGCGATAAGAATCTTGTCATTGATATCGACATTGAGCTCTCGACGAAGCATCTGAACGATGTCCTCGGAAATCACGAGGTTGACGGTGGGGATGGACTCCAAAAGATGTGCCAAGCGGTCAATCGTACGCGAATCCTGAGAAGTTCCCTCCTGCAACGCGTAGGTCTTTTCGACCGACGTCTCATCGATGGCATCGCCGGCATGGCGACCAAAGCAGAGGCCTCGACCGATGACGATGAGCTCGGAGCCATCGTCCGAAGTGACCATTGCGACGTTGTTGTTAAAAACTCGCTTGATAACCACGGTACCCACCACAAGAATTTACTCGGAAAGCCAGACGACAGGCTCTTTAACAGCAACAGGGCCGGAAGCATGCTCACGAAGAGTCGAGTTCTCCGAACGCTCGCACACGATAACGAAGACCGTGGGATCGAAGCCGGCAGCGCGAACCGCGTCGAAATCGACCTCGACGAGGGGCTGGCCCGCGTCGACATGGTCACCCTGGGCAACAAGCGCATGGAAGCCCTTGCCCTCAAGCTTAACAGTGTCGATTCCGATGTGCAGCATCACCTGAGCAGAGCTGTCGTCGGACATGATGCCCAGCGCGTGCTCAGTCGGAAACAGCGCCGCAACGGTACCGGAAACAGGAGCGCACACCGTTCCCTCTTGGGGAACCACGGCAACGCCATCGCCCACTGCACGACTGCTAAAAGCGGGGTCATTGGTATTTTCTAGATTAACAAGCTCGCCGGAAACAGGGGCGAGAATCTCGAACTCGGAAGTCGCAGTCGCCTGCTTGTCCGAGCCACCCATAAGGCGAGAAAAGAAACCCATGGTGGCATGTCCCTTCATAAATATAGCCCAACCAAAATCAAACGAATGCATCCATAGAGACACACCCGTTCAAAGACTTTGGTTAGGCCCACGTCCGAGGGACTCGGTAACCTTCCGCATTTCTTTTTACGGGAGATATTGTAGACAAGCCCAAAGCCAGAACAATCATTATGACCGGTGAGCGGTATTTTTTCTTCGATAAACGGTATTTAGGCGGCACTTAGGGACGTTCCTTTCCTGCCGGCACCCAGGGGCACTCCTCACTCTGGTGCGTTGGGGACAGGTTTGTTTGCACCAGGTTGGTGCAGATTAACCTGTCCCCAACGCACCAATTTCGTATGCGCTAGATGAAGAGCTCGCATTCCTTCCGCACGACGCAAACCTTGCTCAACATCTGGGAAACAGCGGATAGCTTGTTGGGATCAAGCTTGCGAGCGCCTCGCGGACATACGGCGATGCAGCGCATGCAGGAGATGCACGCCTCGCCAGCTGCTCGCTTGGGGTCGCCCTTGTCGATAGCACAAACGGGGCACGCCGCGGCGCATGCACCGCAGGAGGCGCAATCCTCTGTTGCCTCGGGTGCCATGCGATGACCTCCAGCTTGTTTATAAGGACGATTGCCGGGAATAGAGGGCTCGGATGCGTCCTCAGCCAACAGCTTTTGCTGAATTTGCTGCGCAAACTCTGCGAGCTGCGCCGCATCCTGCGCATCCGGTCGCCCAGCAGCAAACTGACGAGCAACGGAATGCTCAGCAATAGCAGAAACCGCTGCAACCACCCTAAATCCGGCGCGCTTCGCAACGTCCTCCAGCTCTACGAGCGTGTCCTCAAACGCGCGGTTTCCGTATACACAAACCAAAACAGTCCGAGCCCCGTTGCCGCGCACCATGCCCAACCGGTCAGCCACCACAGCCGGGATTCTACCGGCATACGCCGGCGCAGAGATTACGGCCACGTCGTCCTTAGTCATCGACACAGCGCTGAAATCTAGCCCGCTATCGGTCAAATCGACGGTAACGGTTTTCCCGTCCAGTACCCCGGCCACAAGGCCAGACACCCTCTCCGTTCCGCCCGTCGGACTAAACACAATTTCGAACACGTTCATCGAACATCCTCCCCTACGCTTGGTAACACACCAAGCCGCCCGCATGCTTAGACAGAGTATACGGCACGCGGGAACACCCCCCCTGTACCAAAAAGGGCCCCGAGCGTTGTCTGCTCGGGGCCCTTGGTTCGCATCGCTTTAGCGTGCGATGCGTATGTTATTTGCGCTTGCCGCCGCCGTCGCCGGGGCGACGGGAGCTGCCACCGCGCTTGCCGCCACGGCTGTTGCCGTAGCTGCCACGGTTATCGCGACCGCCGGCACGGCCGCCACGGGAGCCGGCCTGGTTGCCGCCACGACCACCACGATAGCCGCCGCGACGCTCTTCGCGGGTATCGTCGTAGTTGCGCCAGTCATCGCGACGATCACGGCTGGCACGCGGGTCACGACGATCGCGCGACTCGTTAGAACGACCAGCGCCGCCGCGGCCGCCATTGCCGCGAGCACCCTCGCGACGCTCGCCGCCGCGGCTACCGCGCTCTTCAAAGCGCTTGCCGCCACGGGACTCACCGCCACGGGCACCTCGCTCACCGCGACCCTCGCCGCCGCGACGCTCATCACGGCCACCGCGCTCGTCATCACGACCGGAACGACGGCGGTCGCCCGCACCGCGCTTGCCACCGCGCGAACCGCGGCCCTCGTCCTCGCGCTCGACACGACGACGGCCGCCACGGTCCTCGTCCTCACGACGACGGCGGTGTGCCTCGCCCTGGAACTGCTTGGCACGACGCTCGGCACGGTTGCCGCGCGCAGGCTGCTCAGCGGCACCAGCACCGCCGCGCTCCTCGGCAGCTACCTCGCGAGCCACGCTCTCAACAGCCTCGTCCACGCGAGCCTGAACGCCCTCGCGCACGCGGGTCTTGCCGCCGCGCTTGGGACGGCTCGGACGCTCGCCGTCGCCGCGGCGCTCGTCGCGACCGCGGTTGGAACGACCGGCAACATCGCCGTAATCGTCGCCGTTGCGCTTGCCGTCGCGACGCGCCTGCTCAAGCTTCTTCTTGCTCTTGGACTTGCCGCGCTTGGTCTTCTTCTTCACCTTAAAGGCCGCAGGGTCGCGCTCGGGATCAACCGCGGGCGGGTTGGGACCCACGTGCAGGTCGCCGGCCTCGTAGATGTCGGCGGTCTTGTCCATGAGCTTCTCGATCTCGTAGAACTCGTCGACGTCCTGCTCGGTCACAAACGTAATGGCCCAGCCCAGCTCGCCGGCGCGGCCCGTACGGCCAATGCGGTGGATATAGTCGGTCGGCTCGGCCGGCACGTCAAAGTTCACGACGTAGCGCACGTCGCTAATGTCGATGCCGCGGGCGAGCACGTCGGTTGCCACCAGCACGTCGACGGTGCCATCGCGGAAGGCAGAAAGCGCGCGCTCGCGCTGGGCCTGGCTGCGGTTGCCGTGAATTGCGGCGGCCTTGATGCCCTTGCGCTCCAGACGACGGCAGCAGCTGTCGGCACGGTGCTTGGTGCGCATAAAGACGATGGTGCGCTCCGGGCCCTCCTTCTTGAGGAACTCGGGCAGCAGGTTGTTCTTGGCCTCGATGGACACCGGGAACACAAACTGGTCGACGGTGTCGGCAGTCGACGTGGCGGGCGCGATCTCCACGCGGGCCGGGTCGCTCACCAGATCAGTGATCTCGCCCACGGCCTCCTCGTCGAGCGTCGCCGAGAACAGCAGCGTCTGGCGCTCGGCCGGCGTCTCGCGCACAATGCGGCGGACGGCGGGCAAAAAGCCCATGTCGAGCATGCGATCGGCCTCGTCGAGCACCAGCACCTTGACCTCGTTCAGGTGGCAGGCGCCCTGCTCGATCAGGTCGACCAGACGACCCGGCGTGGCGACCAGGATATCGCAGCCGTACTTGAGTGCCGCGGTCTGCGGCTTGTAGCTCACGCCGCCCACGACGGTCACGGCAACGTGGCCCGTGACGTCGGCGATTTTGCTCGCGACCTCGTCGATCTGCTGGGCAAGCTCGCGCGTGGGGGTGATGACGAGCATCACGGGGCCACGGCCGTTGCCCTCGGGCTTTTTAGCACCGCGGCGACGGTTGCGGCCGCCGCGCTCGCGCACGGGCTTGGGCGGAGCGATGTGCTCCAGATTGTTCATGGTCGGCAGCAAGAAGGCGGCCGTCTTGCCGGTGCCGGTTTGAGCGGCGGCAAGCAGGTCGCGACCCTCGAGCACCACGGGGATCGAGCCGGCCTGCACGGGCGTCGGCGCCGTGTAGCCCAGGTTCTCGATAGCACGAAGCATCTCGTCCGAAAGTCCCAGCTCGTCAAAGGCGGGCAGGCTCTCGGTAGCGGACTCGACGGCCTGGGCAGCATTGGCCTCATCGGCGGCATCGAAGGCAGCCTGGGTCATGGCCTCGCGGGCCTCGTCCAGGATCTCGGCGTCGGTGACGTCGGATACAGAATTACGCATATGTTGTTGTTCCTTATCTGCACGCGCAATGGGCACGGCATGCGGCCGCGCGGGCGTGCTTGGTAGTGCGCTAATACATACAAAAACAGGTGCGCACAGAGAGGACGTTGCTCAGCACGCTGGCGATCGCTTTGGCAGCCCTATCACGCGCCGTCCAGACGCAGCAGCTCTAAGCGATGGAGCAGATTCGCCGCCGGTTAGTATACCCGCACTCCGTATGCCCCCACGTAAACCACAGATGACGAGGCGGACGGGGCGGGCCTGGGCCGATTGTCTCGATCTGTAACATCTACGGGGCAAAACCGGGTCTTACTGTTACAGATCGAGACAAACGGTCGGCCCCATCCGCAAACATCTCGATCTGTAACAGTTACGGTGCAAAACAGTCCGTAGATGTTACAGATCAAGACAGAAGAATCTCCCGCCGAACAATATCTCAGTCTGTAACATCTACAAGGCAAATTGGGTCTCAGTTGTTACAGATCAAGACAAACGTGCCGAGCACCAGACCAGCGGACAACAAAAAGGGCCGAACGCCCAGTCATCACAACTGGAACGTCCGGCCCCGTCAAACAACAACTAGGGAAGCTGAACTAACACCCCGCAGCCCCCTACTCTGCGTCCGGGTCCTTAAAGTTCTCGGGATCCAAGACCATGCAGGTGTAGGTGATGTCGTGCTCATCATCGGGAATAGGCTCAAACCCGTTCTTGCCAAAGAAGTCGATGAGCAGATGCGCGAGATTAATCGGATCCGCATCCGCATCATCGAAGAGGTATCCGCTCAGATCCAGGAATGTAGGCTGCTGCTCGCCCTCGCTCTCCCAGTATCCCAACAGGGCATCGTGCACCAGGCGCGCACCATAGCCGTTGCCGCGATGGTCGGGATCAACATACACATGGCTCAAAAACGTCGACGTTTCCTCGTTGAGCGGGTGCTCCGTAACGGCATCCGGCAGATCGGGGTCATCCGCACCGCCCGTCACGCAAAAGCCGACCAGCTCGTCATCGGCAAAAACGCCCCAGAGACTGCTGTTCTCCTCGTCCTCGTCCTCAACAAAGTCAGCGTACTCGTCATAGACCTCGTAACCAGACTGCTCGTCCAGATCGACCATATCGTCGACGTCGTCGGGACCCAAAGCCCTTACTTCAACTTCAGCCATTGTCCTGTCCTTTCTCTCGCTTTCAGGACAACCCGAGCATACGGCGCTGTCCAGATAACCTGTTGCGCAACATCGGCAGTTGCGCCAATCCCGTCGTTAGCGGCGGCGACGCCTCAGGGCAACGCATGCAACGACAATCGCCAGCAGCACTAAGCCCTGGAAATTAATGCGGCTTATAGCGAAGCCCGAAGGAACGATAAAGCTGTCGTAGAACATATCGAGCAGACCGATAAACACCAGAAACGCGATGAAGATCCAGAACACGCGACTCCTTAAAATGGGAGTAAACATGTCGAGTACCGAGCCGCCCGAGGAAGAACCCTGATAACCAATCAAATCAAACGGCTCATCCTTCTCCACCTCGACAGCATCGCTCGAAGCGTCTGAAGGCTCGGACTCCAAATCGCGACGATCCGTCCAATACCCGGGCACATGGTCGCGCTCGCCAAGGTACTCGCCGTTTTTTACCACCGGCTCAAACAACATAGCGCTCGAAAGCTGCTCGAGTTCCTCGCGAATCAACTGGTCAGTACGCGCGTTATGGGGCTCCTCGAGCTCGCACTCAAGCTCGTACATATGCTCCATGATCCGCTCGTAATCTTCCTCGGACATGTCATCGTCGTAATAGGAGTTCCCGCTCATCGTTCATCCCTCATTCAAGAACCGAATCCCTTTTGGACAACTCAAGTGTAGAAATCCATGACGGGCAGGCGTTGCGCAACATTGCTGGGAACGAGACTAATCCGTTCTCAAAACACCCCAGCAAAAACCGTTCCGCATTGCAATTTGTGCACTCGCGGATGTTGCGCAACGTTCTCGCGCATCGGGGCGGTAGCGTTCGAGTTAGCAAAGCCGCGAGCCCTAAAACCCGGGATCGTCGGCTTCCACCGCATACGAAAGAAGGAACGATGGACGAGATTTTTGAGCATCTACTTCAGGATACCGACCGAGGGATCTCGATCAACCAGATTGTCAATCGCATCGTGTTTCCCAACCACGATATCTGTATGCAGGCCAAAGCTGCCTTGGAACGGGACTATGGCGAGTTCTGCTTTGCTGCCGTGATCCCCGATTACGAGGACTTCCAGCACATGGATCCGTCCGACGCCATCAATGCCGCCCTGGAAACCTGCGGGTCCGACGGCGAAGAGGTCACCAACGTCGTCTGGGGCTACAACTCGCTCCAGTACGAATACAACGGCATCCCCTCGCTTGAGGTTGCCAAGACCATCTCAAAGATGATCGGCGTTCCCGTCTACTGCGAGTACACCGATGCCGACGAGCTCGCAGCCGGCGCCGTGATCGCCGATGCGCAGGGCGACAGCGTCTCGTTTGCAAACGTGGTCGACAAGAGCTGCTGGGTGTATTTCCCGGAGGGGTTCGACGGCGCTACCGACACCCTGTTCCGCTGCGGCATGGGAACCATGTCCATGCCCGACGGAAGCCAAAAGTACTTTGAGGACACCACCGACCCCATCATGCGCTCGTATGCACAGCGCGGAAACGTGTCTCTGTACTTCGACTTCCTCAAGGACCAGTTTGGCGCCCAGGAAGAGCGCAAACCGGCCCCCTCACGCAAAAAATCATCTTCTACGGCAAGCAAACGCAAAAAGAAGTCGCCCGAGACGCAAGCCCAGGAGTCAAGCGACGTCTACATGTCCCAGGCCATGGGCGCGATGACGTTTCGCATTGTCTTTCCCAATCATGACTGCTGCGCATATATCCGCGATGATCTCGACAAGTGCTTTGGCGGGTTCTCGCTCCAGGCGATTTGCGGCACGCCCGATGGAACGTTTGACTCACCCGATGAAGTCCTGCCCACCATGGCGGGTCACGGAATCCCCGATGATGCAGCTGATGTCGAATGGGGCTATAACTCCGTGCGTTATCGCGTGGCGCACTCCGTGCCCAACGCCGTCGTTCTCGAGGCGCTCGTCCAACACTACAAAATTCCGTTGTACGTCGAGTATTTCGATGAGCTTAAGCGCGCGACCGGCGCTGCCATTACGATCCCCGACATTGCAAACCCGACCGCATTCGTCCCCGGCACACTCGGCTGCAAAGAGCAGATGTACTTTGACCGCGGCAGTGATAACGAAGGCTACGTTGCACTTCGATGCGGCTATTGCCAGGCGGTCTCCGATGACGGCAAAACGCGCATTTCCTTTGTCGATGACCCGTCGCAGTCGGTCATGGCGGAAATGGCAGAGGAAGCATCGGTCGGAGTCTACGTCAGGCTGCTTAAAAAATTCGATTTTGAGCAAGTTCTCCCCGCTGGATATCAGAAACCGGCTTCTCGTCCCGCCGCAAGCTCCAAAAAGAGCACCTCGACCTCCTCGGCAGAAAAATCGAAAATCAGCCTGTGGATGAACCCCATTGCAGAGAAGCATGTCTGGAACTCCCTCGATGCCTACGGTCAAAAGCAGGGCAAGCAAAATGACATGAACATGTTCTTTTTGGAGCCGCTCTATCGCGGCGGCGACCAAATCCGCGACCCATTTGGATTTGCCACAGACCGCAAGCCTATGCCGGCTTATGCAAGTCACCAGGCGCATCGCAAGGTTATCGACGCCGCCCTTAATACCGACATAGAAGTCGGCGCGCTTGTCTCGGGGCTTCTCGGCCAAGACCTGTTGACATCCGAAGAGCTCAACGCGCTGCACCGCGACATCGAACTCAAGGCCCAGGGCATAAGCGCCATTGCCACCGGAAGAGGCGCCGCGCTCGAGAGCCGTTGCGACTCGGTTTGCTACCTTATTGCAAAGCTCCGGAGCCATGACGGCGACAATAGCCATCGCTTTATGATGTGGATGGCAGACACCGACCAAGCCGTACGCGTAAAGTTCTACGGCGAAGCGCCGGCAATCGGCGTGCCCTTTACGTGCCGCTTTAGCGTAGTGGAAAATGATGTCATTACGTACTGGATGCCCGTCGAGGGCGAAAAGGGCTTCTCTCGCTATAAGCAGATTCCCGAGGGAGGACGCATCGACGTCTCCGCGGCAAAGAGCGACTCTGCCGCTATGAGCGCTCTGCGCAAGGCCAACGCGGTGTTCCTTAAGACGTGCGGACTCAAGCAGACCGCACCGTCCAAGACGCGCATGACCCCGGAACAGTCACAGCGCTTTAGCGAGCTGCGAGAGAAGCTGGATCGTAAGACGGGCTACGCTCTTACGGTTCTCTTCTCGCGCTGCGTACTCTGCAGCGCCGAAGCCGACCGATTCCTCGAGCTCATGGAGCACGCCGCTGCCGCGCACGATCGCGGAGAGGTGATCGACGTCGACGATACCGAGGTCGTAGAGCACAAGGCCGCATACATGGTTGGCCCGATCTCCGCCGAGGATGGCACCTGTCAGCTCTACAACCCCAACACCATCAACTTTGAGGACTTTAGATTCCAGCCTAACCTGCTCGAAGACTTCCATACCGACCTGCCCCGTGTCGGCAGCTTTATCAACATTGCAACGAGCATCGTTGAGTCGGACGTCATTGCCGCTTGGGCGGGCTACAACCCGGGCAACGCCCAGCGCTCGGCGCGCTACTAAAGAGCAATTGGCGCGATCAAGCCATGTATCTGTTGCGCGGCATCGACCTCGGGCGGCATGTCACGCCGTCCACGATGTTGCGCAACAGAATGCAGCGCAGGCGGCCTAGTATGCGAAGTAACAGGCGCGCGCAGGTCAGACGCATCGAATCTGGCCTTCGCGCGCAACACAAATCATCGCAGGGAGCACACCATGGCGCGCGACACATCAAACGATCCGGTTGTTAACTTGCCGCTCAATTACAAGTTCGACGGCAACGGCAACATCATCCAAAAGGTCTTTTTTGGCGTAAATGCGGTATTCTGCCCCGTCTGGTACTGGTGGTACTTCAAAAGCAATCGCGACCCCAACTGGTGGGTCAGCGGCAGCGGCATGGACGGCTACAATCCTGAGGAATGCGCCATCGAGTTCCAGCACCGCATGGATAACTTTACGCCCGAGGAGAGCTGCAACCTCTTTGAAGTCGCAAAGTATTGCGACCGCATGACGGGCGTTACCGTCTTTGACGTCGTAAACGGGCGAAATGTAAACGAACGACACCTGGATGACTACTACACCGGCTACGACCTTGGCATCGAAGATGATGACGAGGACGAAGAAGACGACACAGACATCGAGATGGAGTTTGAAGGGCAACCTGTTAGCCCCCAGCCGATGCGCGTATGCGACGAGGGCCCCTGCCAGTTTATGCTGCCGCCCGTTTTAAACTGCGGAACGGACGACGGTTCTGGCTACGAGGTCGAGATCCCCTTGCGCGCCAAAACGACCAAGAGCGGTACCCCACAGGAGCGGCTTTCGTTCTACATCCCCGCCGACATCGCCGTACAGTGGTTTCGCGAGGTCACGGGCGAGCCGCAGGCCGACTACCAACTGTTCCAAACCGTGTGGATGGATCAAGCCAATAGGCTCGAGAACCCGCACTTTGTCGATCACCTGTTTTCCTATGCGTTTTGGCAGGAGCGATTGCTGCGCATCCTGCACTGTACGTACAAGCGCGGCAAGGTACAGAGCGTGCGCATCGTTGCCGACTACGAAGGCGACGCCGCCGAGTTTATTGGCAAGTACTATCCAGAGGCCGAGGTCATCGGTCGTCAGAGCAACGAGAACGCCTTTGAAACGGGAGCTGCCTATCTGGTCGAGCTCACATTGGATTACAAATACAAGGGCGACAAGCTTGTCGAGAAAAAGACGTTCTCGGTCCTTGGCAGCTTTGGATGCGAATGGTATCGACTCTATAGTGGCAACCCCAACGCCACCGTTGACGATTTCTACGCATGGTGCGAACAGACCGATACCTACGAGCCGCTACGCCAAGCAGCCGAAACCGCCGGTGCAATTGTTCAGTACACCACCTACGGACTAAAGGGCGACGAGCTCACCAGTAAGCGTACCGAAGATCTCCAAGGCAGAACCAACGCCGAGATCAACGAGGCCGCCGAGCTGAGGGATCGCATGTTCACGTAGGCGGCAACGAACCCGGTTCCCGATATCCGTTCATCTCTATACTCACAGGAGGTACCTACTTTGATTTCTCCAATCTGTTGGTTTGCGGCATTCCTCGTCGCTCTCGTCGCGCTCTGCTATTCCATACACTTGGAACGGCACAACTATCAGCACAAGCTCTTTGGCTTCGAGATCAATTCCAACCGTCGTATCGTCGCCTTTGGAATTCTCGCTCTTGGCGCCTTTTGCCTATTCGCCCCCGTCACCTGGGCGCAGTGCTTTTCTTCCGATCTTGGCGAAGGCTGGGAGCCGGGAACCTTCAACTTCATTAGCTGGGTTATTACCAACTTCTTTACCGTGGGATGGACAACAACCATCCAGACCGGTCTCACCGATGTGACGTCAACCGTCTATGGCGCTATTCCCCTAGGCGGCGGTATTGTCGGCCAGGTATTCAACCTGCTCTATTCGCTGCTCACACTCGCATACATCATCGCCCTTCCCGTTGAAATTGGCCTGTTTGCCTTCAACGCTGTTGCCACGCGTCTCTCGGGCAGCGTTATCAAGCGTCATCTCAAGTACGCCGACCATGCAATTATCTTTGAGAGCGTCGACGCTAACACCGAGCTGCTCGCTCGCGATATCGTCGACAACATCAAAAACGGGACGCTCAACAAGAGCAATAACAATGGCGACATCGCCCTCATCTTTTGCCTAGACAACGATGAAGACGGCGAACGCCAGCGTGTGCTGCGCAATCTCTGCCAGGGCTACGTGCGCTATGTGTTCACCGACACCGAGGCGGCAGACGTGCTTGCAACGATTGCAGCGCTGCACGATACAGCCAAACACCTGGTTGCAGTCGACGTTGTCACGACGAGCGAAGAGGCCGAACACAACGTAAGCGCAACGATCGATATGATCGAAGCGACACACAGGGAGCCCCAGAGCGACGGCACGCCCAGGATTACGCTCCATTGCACCCACAAGAACCCCGATGATGCCCAGATCTTCGATGCCATCAAAACCAAAAATGAGCCAACCTGTCTTCATTTGATCTCGCGTGTACAAGACGAGATCTACGATGTGCTCGAAGAAGCTCCACTCTACAGCGTGCTCGAGCCTATCAATATTTCCGTAAACCCCAATCCTAGGCCTCAGAACCTCACCGTCCTCGTTGTCGGCGCAGGCGATTACGGCATGCAGGCTGCACGAACAACATTCTGGATGGGCCGCATGCCGGGCGTCCGCCTGAACATTGTGGTTGTCGACCCCAATGCCCGAGCAGTACTAGAGCGCGAAGCGGCTCGTTATCCCGAGATGTTTGGCGAAAGCTGCGACGGTGAGCCCACCGTGCGCTTCGTGGAGGCCGAGGCGCCCTCGATTACAACTGATCGCCTTATTGCAGGCAGCGCTGTCGCCGCATTGAGCTACGACATCCAGAATAAGTGCGTGTCGTCCAAGACCGAAAGCGCGCTTATCCCCGATGACGCTCGACTTTACGCCTTTGTGACCATGGGAGATTGCAGCCAAAATCTCTCGTACTCGCTCATGCTCCAGCGCCAGATCTTCAATCGCTTTGTCGATCAGGGCACTCCGGATTACACCAAACGGCAGCCCGTCATCTGCCCCCATATCGAAAGCGAGGAGATTCTGGAGGCCCTCAGAAGCCTCGATAAGACCACTGGAGCCAGCGAGGGTGCCAATAACATCATGCATCCGTTTGGCGCTCGTAAAACGTTCTACACCTACAGCAACATCATCGACGACGAGCGCGAGCGTCTGGCTATTCAGCTCAATGCGGCATACGACCTTTGCTTTGATGGCTCCATCGAGAGTGATTTCGACGCAACACTGGCCGCTGATAAAGCTGTTGAAAGCTACAACGGAAAGGAGTCCAACAAGAGCAGCAGCCGAGCTTCGGCGGCACACATCCCCTACCGTTTTTGGGCACTTGGCTATAGCGATGCCGATGTTAAACAACAATCCTTCGAACTGAACTGGAAGGAAAAGCTGCAAGGCAAGGTCACGTCGGTCACCGAAAAGAGCAACGTTGCTAGCGCGATATTAAGCTCGGTCGTTCCCGAAACAGCCACCAAGGACGAGTTCGACGCCAATGAGCAGAACAACCGCGAAGAGTTCGCCCTTATCTGTCGTTTGGGGGACATGGAGCACGATCGTTGGCTTGCCTATTGCCGGGCAACGGGCATGACCGAACTGGGACACGGCACCGTCGAACAGGAACGCGAGCAGCGCACGCGCGCGGCAGTCGTCGATGCGTTCCTGGGCGGCAAACCCAACAAGAGTGGGGCCGAAGGCGTTCGCAAGTCCGACATCCTCATGCGTCACGCCTACATGACACCTGACAACGACGTACTTGGTGCCCGCGGGTTCCTGCTAGGAAAAAAAGACGTCTACGCCTACGACCGAGTCATCGTCGCCCTCTCAGCCCGCATCGCCAAAGGCAGTGTCGTCAAAGGCTAAACACACGAACCGTTCCATCGATCCAAAAGGAGCAAACATGCAGAGTGAAGCGAAAACGCCTACCAACAAGACACTGATTAAGGTTTTTATCAGCTATAAGCGTGATGACAACCTTTACAACCATCTCATTCGTGTCGTAAACAGGACTTTTGACCTGCTCAACAACAGCGAAAAGTACTATAAGGGCACAGATTTTGAAGCAGAGCCCTTTTTGGACTGCAACTCCATCGGATACGGCGAGAACTGGAAAACGAAAGTCGAGTCATCTGTCAAAGACTCGGACATGCTTCTTGCGTTCGTGACGTCCAACTACATCATGAGCAAGGAGTGCCGACATGAGTACACCTACTTCAACGAAATGAAGAATACCAAGAAGCAGCTCTGCATCCCCGTATTCTGGAGCAAAAAGGACGAGACGGAACTTAAACTCAACCGAGCCGACAGCAAAGAGTTCAACGATTCCAATACCCAAAAAGACGCCAAGATGGTTTGGGATGAAATTGTTGAATTCAACGGATTCGAGGGAGTCCTTCCCAAGCTGGTTGAAGTGCTGGCCAAAGCCAATGACACAGATTACGACTATGTCGAAAGTTGCATAGCCACGTGGCTCGCCGACAAGATCTATAAGGTATCCAACCCTATTCTTTCTGGCGAAATCAATAAAGAAGAGGATGAAGAAAACGAGGCAGATAAAATCGAGTCCGAAAAGATTGCTGGCATCGTGCTCAAGGCTCAATCAAAGGGCATCAAAGCGACTTGCATCTGCACGAAAGAGCACGCTTATATCGTAAAAGCAGGAAGTGAACTTGTCAGAGATTTGACAGCGACTTGCCCCGCTTCCGTTCCTAAACGTCGCGAGCAAGAGAAGGACGCGATCAACGAAGACTTTGTCCTCGTAAAAGATCTTGTGTTCAAGAGTCCTTCCGCGGCCTCGGCATTCGTACTCGGTCGAAGCAGCAATGGAAAGGAAGACTGGAAGACCGAAGACGGCAAGAAGCTTGGCGAGCTGCTCAAGGAGGAAAAAGAGAAGGCGGCCGCTCCTCAGAAATAGACAAAGAAGCGGGGCTCGGAAATGACC
>CABTZM010000017.1 GCA_902489295.1 uncultured Collinsella sp. | reverse complement strand
CCCTCGGGCCTGCGTTACCTCGGCGCTGGCGCAGCGGGCAAACATTAATCTGAACCAAAGATGGTGCGCGGCCTTTCGGCCGCGCGTTTTGTATTTTTATTCGCACGCTACCTGCTGCGCGCGACGTGGGGGTGGGGGGCGGCGTGCATTTTTGCGAGTATTCTGCAGCCGAAGGTCCTTGCATACTGGCTATCGGGCAAAAACGGTGTTCTGCGATGTCCTTTTCGAATATCGAGCGGGGCTATGGGCTGCCGAGGACCGAGCCGCAGGGATATTCGCCGCCTTAAGCCTTTGCTGTGGCCCTCGGAGCCCTCGGGTTTGCTGAATACTCCCAAAAATGCACGGCGCCTTGAGGGGGACCTTCGCAGAAAAGAAACCGCCCCGTCGAAGTATGCATTCGACGGGGCGGTTTATGCATATAGCCGATTAAGGATGTGATGCCAACCTACTAGAACTTGACGGTCGGTGCCTGGCGGGCGGCTTCGGCGGCTTCGAAGCCCTGGCGCTCCTTGAACTGGAAGATGCCGGCAAAGATGACGGCCGGGAACGTCTGGATGGCGTTGTTGTAGCTGAGCACGCAGTCGTTGTAGCTCTGGCGCGCGTAGCTAATCTTGTTCTCGGTATCCTCGAGCGATGCCTGGAGCTGCGTAAAGTTAGAATTTGCCTTAAGATCGGGGTAGGACTCGGCAACGGCGAAGAGCTGGCGCAGGGCACCGGTCAGCACGTTGTCGGCTTCCATCTTGGCCTCGGGCGTGGTCGCCTTGACGGCGGTGTTGCGCGCGCTGATTACGGCGGAGAGCGTCTCCTGCTCGTGCTTGGCGTAGCCCTTGACGGTCTCGACCAGGTTGGGGATCAGGTCGTTACGGCGCTGCAGCTGCGTGTCGATGTTCTGCCACGCGTTGTCGATGCGATTGCGCTTGGTGACCATGTTGTTGTAGATGCCGGCGATGGCGCAGACAATCACAATGACAACAACGATGCCGATGATGACGGTAATCATGATGTCTCCGTTTCGAGTGGCCGCGGCGGCATGCGCCAGCTGCCGTTGGTATAACACGACTAGTATACCCGCATCGCTAGGCAGTGCCGAACTTTCCGGTAAGCGTTATGTTTTCGGTAAGGCTGGCGCCAGGGCGAGACGCAGGCGGTACAGGTGTAAGATATGCGACAGATTATTGAGTGCTGTCTTTGCCCTGAGGATGCGATGTAGATGGATCTGCGCATTAAGAAAACCTATCGCGCCCTGTTCGATGCCTTTACCGAGTTGCTCGAAGAGCATCGCTTTGAGGATTTGACGGTTGCCATGCTGTGCGAGCGTGCCATGATCCGCCGCACGACGTTCTACAAGCATTTCCGCGACAAGAACGATTACTTTGCCTTTTATGTCGACGAGCTTATGTCGGGGCTGCCGCAAAAGCGGGCCGGTAAGTGGAGCGCAGTGTCGGCCGACGACGTGCGCGTGCTTCGCCATGAGGTGTTCGCCGATGCCATGGACATGATTCTGGCACATGAGCAGCTCATGGATAACATCCTGGAGAGCAGCATGTCGGGCATGCTGACCAGCATGATTTGCGACCGCATCGCCCATTCCATTCGCGAGCGCGTGATGAGCACGCTTGACGAGGGCGCCTTGGCCCCCGTATCGCTCGAGACGACATCGGAGTTTATCGCCGGCGGCATTATTCGGCTGTTTACAAAATGGTGGGAATCGGGCCACGACCTCGAGAGTCGACCCGAGATAGCCGACGTGGTCGATGCGCTGTTTGAACGGACCATGACGCCGGTACATCACTAAAAGTGGCGGAGAGAGGGGGATTCGAACCCCCGGAACGCTCTCGCGCTCAACGGTTTTCAAGACCGCCGCATTCAACCGCTCTGCCATCTCTCCGTGAGTCGTAATGATAGCATCGTTTTGAATTTGCAACAGGGAAGGCGAACGATGACGATCACCGAAATCGACGAAAAGTTCATGTGCGAGGCGCTGGCTGAGGCGCGCGCTGCCGCGGCGGTGGGCGAGGTGCCGATCGGTGCCGTGGTGGTGCGTGCGGGCAAGATCGTGGCGCGGGCGCATAATCGTCGCGAGCTCGATCAGGATCCTTCGGCGCATGCCGAGTTCGCGGCCTTATGCGCCGCCGCTCAGGCGCTTGGGCGTTGGCGCCTTTCCGACTGCACCGTCTATGTGACACTCGAGCCCTGCTGCATGTGCGCGGGCCTTATGGTTAACGCGCGCGTGGGGCGCTGCGTGTATGGCGCGGCCGATGCCAAGGCGGGCGCGCTGGGCTCGCTCTACGACTTTAATGCCGACTCGCGCCTGAATCATCGCTTTAATGTGACGGCCGGTGTACTGGTGGACGAATGTCGCGCGGTGCTGAGCGGCTATTTTGCCGGTTTGCGCGGCGCGGATGGTTGCGGCTGCGGCTGCGGGTCTAATCTTGAGGCGCATGTCGCTCATGCCGCGGCGCTGGCTGATGTCAATGAGGATGCTGGTGCGGTGGTCGACTTTGGCCCCGTGCAGCGTCGACCGCGTCGCGTGCTGCTGGCGATCGACTCCTTTAAGGGCAGCGTGTCGAGTGTGCAGGCGGAGTCTGCGGTTGCCGAGGGCGTGCGCCGCGTGTGGCCCGATGCCGAGGTGAGCGCGCTGCCGTTGGCGGATGGCGGCGAGGGAACGCTCGATGCCGTTGCCGCGTGCGGTGGCGAGATGATGACCTGCGAGGTGGCGGGTCCCTTGGGCGATCGCGTGTCTGCCCGGATGCTGGTGGATACCGAGCGCGAATCGGCGGTCATTGCGATGGCCGAGGCGGCGGGCATTGGGCATTCGCCCTGCACGGAATCGGCGGCACTGGCTGCTTCAACCTATGGCGTGGGCGAGCTCATGCTCCGCGCGGTTCGCGCGGGGGCGAAGACGCTATATATAGGACTGGGCGGCAGTGCCACCAACGATGGCGGTGCCGGCATGCTGCAGGCATTGGGCGCGCGTCTTGTCGACGACCGTGGCTGCGATATCGCGCCGGGGCTCGCGGGCCTTGAGCAAGTGGCCAGTGTTGATCTGGTGCCGGCGGTGCGGGCATTGGATGGCGTGCGTATCGTCGTGCTCTCCGATGTCGAGAATCCGCTTGTGGGACGTCGTGGCGCACTGGCGGTGTTCGGCGGGCAGAAGGGACTGCCGACGGGTGACGCCGAGGCGCTGCACAAGTACGACAGCTGGATGGTCGGCTACGGTCGCCTGCTCGATGCGGCGATTGCCGAGGCTCGAGCGCAGGAGCTGCTGCGCGTGCCCGAGGGTGCGCGGACATTTGGCTCGGTACTCGGCGTGCCGGGTGCCGGTGCTGCCGGTGGGCTGGGGGCTGCCTTGCTGGCACTTGGCGCCGAGCTGCGCTCGGGCGTGGAGACGGTGCTCGACCTTGTGGGGTTTGATGAGCGCGTGCACGATGTGGACCTGGTCATAACGGGTGAGGGCAACATGGACGAACAGTCCGCCGCTGGCAAGGCGCCGGTGGGCGTGGCTCGCCGTGCCAAGCGATATGGGAAGCCGGTGGTCGCCGTCGTGGGCGGTCGCGCCGACAACTTGGATGCGGTATACGAGCAGGGTATCGACCTGGTGCTGCCGATTTGTCGCAAGCCCATGTCCCTCGACCAGGCGATCGATCCGCAGGAAGCCACGGTCAACCTCATCTGCGCCAGCGAGGCAGCAGCCCAAGCCTACGACTTCGCCCGCATCTAAAACGCATCCCTCAATAAGTTGCGGTGAACTACTTCCTGTTTTTGCGACCTGAGCAGCCAAACAGGAACTATTCCACCGCAACTTCGAGCAGCTAATTTGGGACGGTAGGGGGCAAGGATTGCCGGTGGATTTATCTCGACAGGTCCCCTTGGTGGCGCGAATGGTTCGCTTTTACGCCTGAGTGGCAACCTGACGGGCAATTTCGGGTCGCTTAAATTGCTACACTTTTAAGTATATTGCGATGACCCGCCTTGCGTTTCTGCGCGGGGGGGGGGCGTATATTTGCATCGATGAGGGCGACGACACACATATAGCGAGCCACTGCTTGCCGTCCTCATGGATTGGGGAGGGCCTTCATGAATCGCGTATGTGCGAAAGCTCGAGAAATACTGAAGCTTTTGGGCGAGAAAACCAATACTGCCAAGCGTGCTCTGAGGGTTTTGACCGTCCCGCTGGCGGCATGTGCGCTCATGTTTGGTGCGACGAGCGCGTCGGCAGATCAGACGGTTCCCTATAGCAACCATACCGTAAAGACGGTGAATCCCACCGGCACCACGGTCAATCTGTTTGACTACTGGGTCGTAGATGGCGACAACGACAAGTCCGCCAATGTTAACAACGACAACAACAATGACAACACCGGAATCAATAAAGACCATCAGCTCAAGTTTAATGGTGGCGCCGGTACAGGCATCAACAAATGGACGGGCAGGAGCGGTACTGCTGGCTACGGCCGCCTTCGGTTTGTTGAGAATCAGCTTGTAAATGGCTATCCGGCAATCAAGAAAGGCACCTACACCTCCCAAGGCAATGGCGTTAACTACACCGATGAGTCGCTGGCCTATCTCTTTAACAATGACAACCAGAACGGCAAAGCCGTTTACAGCAACGTGCAGGGCCTCTTCCAGCTCAAGGATGGCTATTACGTCTACGACTCGTATGGTTCTGAGGGCAACTATGCCGTGTACAACTCCACGACGAATTCCTTTAACGTCTACGATAAAGCGGGCGTATATAAGGGAACTACTGATAAAGAAACCAATCTAGGCCAATTCTTCCCCTTTGACTCGGCTGACAAAGTTTTCGACGAACAAGGCAACAAGCTCTCTCCCAAAAAGATTGTGGACGGAAGCACGAGCCTCAACCATCACTTTGGCATGTCCATGACCACGGAGTTTGTCCAGCCTAAGGGTGGTCAGACCACCGATGGTGACATGGTCTTTGAGTTCTCGGGCGATGACGACGTATGGGTGTACATCGATGGCGTGCTCGTGGGTGATCTGGGCGGCATTCACGAGAAGGCGACGCTCAAGATCAACTTCGCCACGGGCGCAGTGCATGTCGGCCATGTCGACAACGCAAATGATGAAGAACAGACAATTGAAAATACTACCATCCTAAAAATGTTCCAAGCCGCCAAGGCAGATACCTCCAACTTCTCCGGTAGCACCTTCCGTGAGAGCAGCAAGCATACGCTGAGCTTCTTCTACCTAGAGCGCGGCGCGGGTGCATCGAACATGTCGCTCAAGTTCAACCTCACCACGCTGCCGTCGTCCGAGGTCGAGAAGGTCAACCAGAACGGCGAGGCTGTCCAGGGCGCCAAGTTTGCGCTGTATCAGTCCGATGAAAGCTGGAAGACGCAGGGCGACCCCATCGCTCTGGGCACGACGGACGACAAGGGCCAGCTGGTGCTCCTGAAGTCGGACAGGTCCGTGATCTCGTTTGATAACCAGCATGCTGATGGGCACGACTACTTTGTACTCAAGGAGATAGGGCTGCCCGAGGGATATCGCTCGAGTCTGACCTCATCGACCACCGCAACGCCAGGTGAGCTGCATCTGCAGTACAAGCAAGCTGCGACTGGCACGGGCGGCGTGGTGGTTGCACCGCAGGAGACGGTCACTACGGCCGACGGCAAACCATGGACGGGTAGCCGCATGTGGCTGAACGGTGGCTATCTGGCCGCCAAGGAGACCATTTCCCTTTCTCAAAACAAAAAAGACAATAAGAACAAACCCATTAGCTCGGGCACGACCTTTGCCGTGGTGCTCAAGCGCACCGACGAGCGCAAGAAAGACACGGACGAAAACGCATGGATGCCAGTCACGGGCAATCCGCTCGATGGCTACACGCTGTGCTCCGAACACGGTATCGCCGGTGCCGTCCAGGCTGCAAAATCGGCCGACACGAGCGTCTTTGCCGTCAACACCAAGGGCGACTATGAGGTAACAGTCAGGTCGTTGCCCGGCGATATCGAGAAGTACGCCGCCATGATGGAGGACAAGTCCAAGTCCGAATATACCGTGGCGGTCTACCACACCACGGCGTCGTCTCTGGCAGAGGCAACCACGGAGAACACCTCTATGGTTGAATACCAGTCGACAAACAGGCAGTTCTCGACCGTGATCCACCTCACGAACGTACAGAACCGTCTGTTTGTGCAGAAGGTCGATGACCTGGGCGAGCCTGTGAACGGCGCAACGTTTGATCTGTACAAGGCAGACGCCGTTACCGGCGATAGCCCCAGCACGTATGCCATCAAGCCCGGCGCAACGCCGTATGACACCGTGCAGGCAAATGGCATGACCTATCCGTATGAGATTAAGGGTGCTGCATGCTTCCCGCTCGATTCCGTAAACCATGCACCCCTTATCAAGGGTACGTACTACCTGCGTGAATCTATGAGTCCGGATGGCTATGAGCTAAATACCACCATCACCAAGGTGATCGTGGACGACTCTGGTGTGTACGTTGATGCCGGCGATGAGTTCGACGACGTGCGCAGCATGAGCGGCCCGGGCTCGCTCATTGCCTCGCTGACGCAATTTGGCTCTCCCGACTCCATCGATAACACGCTGACGCACATCAAGGGCAAGCTACAAAGCGCGACCGTTGACGCCAGCGGAAACCTGACGTGGGACCAGACGCGCCCTGCCGAGGGCGTGATGCACATGCGCTATGACAAGACAACGCAGGGCACCAGGACCGTCCTGCGCTATGTCGAGGACAAGGGCGTCCGCGACGGCCAGCTGGCGATTATCTATGCCGACACGGGCATCAACCGCATGGCCCTCTACCAAGAGGACGACCCATCATATATCGATGACGCCTCCAAGGCTCGTACCAACCTGGGCACGCTCCAGCTCAACCACCTCTTTACCACGGCAACGGCCGTGCAGTATACCGATCGTCGCGTGGCGCGCCTGCAGGTGACCAAGACCGTGACGGCAGACAATGGCCTTACCGCGCCCACTAAGGACGCGAAGGACAACGACCTGACGTTTACGTTTAAGTTCACCCTGCCGGAGTCCCAGAAGGGTTACGAGGCGCACGTATTCGAAGCGAGTGGCAAGCCTGTGGGCAACTCCTTTAGGCTCAAGAACGGCGATACCCATTCCATCAAGGCCGGCGAGACCATCCGCGTGTACGATCTCAAGAAGGACGACAACTATAGCGTGAGCGAGCTCACCACCAAGGGCGAGGAGTCCAGCGGCAACGTGCTGGCGAGCATCGTCAACACCGTGACCGGTTCCGCCGACGAGTCGGTGCTTCCGGCTGGCTTTAGTCTTGTCAGCCGCAAGGCCGGTGGCGAGGAGCAGTCGGGAACTGGCAACACCATCGAGGGCAAGATTGTCGCGCTCGTGGACGGAAAGATTCCCGCAAGCAACAAACTCGAGTTCACCAACAACTACAGTGCCAGCTCCGTGACGCTGAGTGGCCTGAGCGCCAAGAAGGTGCTCGACGGCCGCGATTGGGCCGATGGCGATGCCTTTACCGTGAAGCTTACGGCCGAGGACGGCGTCCCCATGCCCAACGGCGCCAAGAGCAAGGTGTCAACGGTCGAGTTCACCAAGGACACCCAGACGCAAACGGTTGGCGACATCACCTATAAGACGGCAACGTTTGGCGACATCACCTATACCAAGCCGGGCACGTACATCTATACCATCAGCGAGGCTATCCCCGGTTCCGACGCCGGGGCAGATGGCATAAGCTACTCTGCCGCCTCCTATACCGCGACGGTCATGGTGGGGGACAACCAGGCTGGCGCTCTGGTCGTTACGAGCGTGAAGGTGGTGCAGGAGTGCAACGACGCGGGCGACGACACCAAGACAGAGGTTGCCGACGCGATCTTCACCAACCGCTACGACGAGCATGAGAGGAACATCACCATCCATGCTCAAAAGAGCCTAACCGACAACGCCGGGACCTTCCCGCTTGCCCAGAACACCTTTAGCTTTAAGCTCGAGCGTGTGGGCGGCTATGCGGACGACAAAGCAGCGTTCGATCCCGATACGGTCGACACGAGCGTGACGCCCCCCATGCCTCAGGGCGCTGAGGGCAATATCGCGACCGTGGGCAACAACGCCAAAGACGGTGCGGTGACGTGGCCGGCGATCTCCTATACTGCCAAGGCGGATGCGGGACGCGCCTACGTGTACAAGTTTGCTGAGAATCCCGGCGGCGTCGCAGGCATGACCTACGACGGATCGGTCTATTACGCTGTGGTGCGCAACGCCAGGAAGGGCGCTGGCATCCAGACCTCGATCGAGTACTACAAGGTCGCAGAGGACGGCTCGGTAAAGCAGCTGGACACGGATGCCACACCTTCCTTTACCAATATATATAGCGTGGAGCCCGCGAGCGCGGCCCTTCAGGGCCAAAAGACCGTGAGCGGCCGCGACTGGAACCAGGGCGAGAGCTATACCTTTAACCTTACCGCCGCTACGGACGATGCCAGCGCAACTAGTCTGGGTAAGACCACAAAGCGGGCGGTAGCGGATGGTGCCGTTGTCATTAACACTAACCAGGCCGTCGCTAGCGCGCCCGAGTCGGGACGCGTTGCCTCGTTCTCCTTTGGCACCGAAGCCGCCCCGACCGTGACATTCAACCGCGCGGGCACCTTTAGCTTCAATATCACCGAGAATGTCGCGCAAGATGGTCAGGCGAGCATGTCCATGGACAGGCACACCGCACGTGCGACCGTCGTGGTGACCGATCTGGACGAGCGGGGCAACCACACGGGCAAGCTGCACGTGTCGAGCGTGACCTATGCCAACACCGGCGCCTCCGATGTGGACAAGGCTGTAACTGATAAGGCCGCCTTCACCAATGCATACCATGCGTCGGGCACCTTTGGCGGCGTGACGGCGAGCAAGACCCTTGAGGGTCGCGCCTCCAACGCGGGCCAGTTTACCTTTGCCGTGACGGGTCTTTGGTACAACGGCGTTCAGACGTCGGTCGATGGCGCCGAGGCTACCCTGTCCAACAAAGCGGCGAAGGCCGGCGTGTCCGGTGCCGTGGTGGGCGCGAACGGGAAAGAGAAGCTCTTCGCCCGCAAGCTTACGGAGCAGGACCTGGGCCATACATTTGCCTATCGCATCCACGAGAACCAGCCTGCTGCTGCCGGCTACACCTATGACACCGGCTACACCGGCGACGCCATCGTGCTCGTTAAGGTTCTTGCACGCCAGAACGACCCCGCCAAGCTCTACACCGTGACGACTGTGCTCAAGGGTGCGGGTGTGACGGAGCTGCTGGGCGATACCGGCGATGCGAGCGCGCTGACGGACGAAAAGATTGCCGAGCTCAAGCAAGATGCGAATACCTACGTGCAGCAGTACGATGCAAGCGAGGCCAGCACCACGATGCCCGGTGTCTCGTTTGTGAACCGTTATACGGCCAGTCTCGACTATGGCGCCAATGGCGGCCTGTGGATCGAGAAGACGCTGACGTATCCCAAGGACGCGACGGTGTTTGGTTCGCCCAAGAGTCCCTTCCGCTATATCGTCAAGCCTGCCGACGAGACATCTGCCAACAAGGTCGGCCTTTCCACGGCCGGCAAGGTCTTTGAGACTGCAAACGTCGAGGCCAATGACCCCAAGACCGTGAGTTTGATGCCTGCGGGCGGGCTGACCTTCAATCAGAATGATGCCGGCAAGACGTTCACCTATACGGTGAGCGAGATTGACGACAAGGCGACGGGCTATACGTACGACAAGACGGTCCATACGGTTAAGGCTGTCGTGGCGGATAACGGTGACGGCACGCTTAAGGTCACGACTTCGGTAAGCAAGCCGGGCAACGATGGCGACGAGCTCGAGGGCCAGTGGATCTACCCGTCGGATGCGACGTCTACCGGCGCCGCGACGGTCAAGTTCAAGAACACCTATACGGTCACCGAGGCGGCAACCTTTACTCCGTCCGTGACCAAGGTGGTTGCCGGCCGCGATGCTGAGGGCAAGTTCACCTTTGCCATGACCGCGGCTGACGATGTTACCCGGGCTGCCATCGACGGCAAGCTCATCACCGGCTCTTCGATGAGCAGGGGCAACGGCTATACCGAGCAGAAGCAAACGAGGGAGGGCCTCAAGGACGGCGAGCACGATAAGATTGACTTCTCGACGCTCACCTTCAACAAGCCGGGCACGTATAAGTTCACCATTAACGAGGCGGCCCCGAACAGCGGTCTTGGCGAGTGGAAGTATGACCAGCACGTCTATACCGTGATGGTCACCGTAACCGATGAGGGCGGCAAGCTTGTGGCCCGCGCCGACGGCACGACCGGCTCGGAAGGCTTCATCTTCACTAATAGCTACAGTACCTCGACGAGCTACGAGCTGCAGGGCGGTCTGGAGATTGTCAAGACGCTTGAGGGCAAGGATTTGCATGCCGGCATGTTTGGCTTTACGGTGACGGGCGAAGACCCCGCCTCGACCGAAAAGCTTAAGGCGCTGCTGCGCGCGGACAAGGATAAGGGCGAGCTTGCCGTTACCAACGATGAGCCGCAGGCCGATGGCACGTCCTACACCGGTATTTTGGGTGGCCTGACCTTCGCGACGGGCGACGTGGGCAAGACGTTCACCTATAAGGTGGTCGAGAATAACGGCAAGCAGCGCGGCTACACCTACGACTCCACCTATTGGACGGTAGAGATTGCGGTCAAGAGTCGTGGTGACGGTTCGCTCTATACCGTGACCACGGTCAAGCACTATGACGCCAACGAAGTTGAAGAGCCCCGCGATACGAAGCCCTTTAGCTCCGAGAAAAGTGCTGCCAAGGCAAAGGTGTTCTTTACCAACAACTATGCTGCAACCGGAAAATTCGAGGGCCTTACCGCCGAGAAGGTGATGGACTCCGGCGACAAGATCGAGGCGGGTCAGTATACGTTTGACCTGTATGCCGAGAAGGCCGATGGCTCGCTCGAAAAGAAGGATGAGGGCACGACCCAGGCGGGCGAGAACGGTATCGCAACGGTCGACTTCGGCAAGATTTACTTTAAGCTTGGCGATGCTACCAGCGGAACTGATGGGCAGACGATTGACCTTGCCAGCGCCGTCAACGATGGCATTGCCATCAAACGACGCAATGACGACCACACCACTACCTATAGCTTTAACCTGGTGGCAAAGGAGCGCTTGACCAGCCTGCCCGAGGGCGTGCGTCCCGTGGATACGTCCGCGACGTGCCGCATGCTGCTCGAGGTGACCGACAACAACGACGGCACGCTGACGCCTAGGGTGACCTATCGCGATGGCACCGAGAACGGCAAGATCGTTTTCCACAACACGCGTGACAAGGTCAAGACGATCGGCACGGTCGCGAAGCCTAATGTGGACATCGACGGGCAGCTGCTTTCTGTGGGCGACTCCTACGTCTATACCATCAACTGGGTCAATACTGCGGTCAATGCTGACGGCAACCTGGTCTCCGCCGACGTGACCGTGGTAGACGAGCTACCCACTGGCGTTGTGTTCGAGGCCTTTGAGGGCGAGTATGCCGATAATGGCGAAGCGAGCGGCCAGTCGCTTACTTGGGACCTGGGTAAGCAACCCGCGGGCAGCCACGGTTCGGTGCGCGTGCGCGTCAAGATTACCGAGGACGCTGTGAAGGACGCCCAGGGTGCGGTCGGCGCCGTCAACAATGCTGCCACCATTAAGGTCGGCAACAAGAGCTATACCGGCACCACGACCAACTACGTGCCCAAGAAGTCCGAGAGTGACGCTCAGGATTCGAAGGGGTCGGGCGTCAAGTTGGGCGATGAGCTCACCTATTCCATCGGCTACAAGAACACCGAGAATGCGCCGGCTACGGTGACGATCACCGATACCGTTCCCGCGGGGACCGAGTTCGTGGAGTTCGCGGGCGACCATGCGGATATCGCATCCAAGGACAGAGATGGCAACCTCACCTGGACGCTGACGGACGTTCCCGCCGGCGAGGAGGGCACGGTTCAGTTTAAGGTTCGCGTGACCGAGGACGCGTTTAAGAGTGGCGGCGCTTCGGGCGACATCTCCAACCAGGCGTCGGTGGCGGTTGGCAATAACCCTGCCGTCAAGACCAACACCACTACCGACGAGGTCTCTGACGGCCACCTGACGCTGAGCAAGACGGTCACAGCCGCCGAGGGCATTGTCGCGCCCAACAAGGCATTCACCTTTAAGGTGCTGCTCTACCAGGCCGATGGCACAACGCCTCTGGCCGGTGCCTTTGCGTACGCCGGTCGTCCCAGCGGCACCAACGGCACCTATGTAAGCGGACAAATCAAGAGCGGGGACACCATCGCGCTTAAGGCCGGCGGCTCCGTGACGGTTACCGTGCCCGTGGGTGCTCGCTACGAGGTGCAGGAGCTCGACTCCAAGGGCAACCTCATGACGAGCGAGGACGGCTTTGCGGTTGCCGACAAGACGAACACCCAGAAGGGTACCGTCGGACAGGGAACGCAGGCAGGCTTCACCAATATCTATAGCGTGGAGTCCACGAAGGTGGAAAACGCCTTTAAGGTCCAAAAGAAGATCTCCGGACGCAATTGGACGACGTCGGATGCCTTTACCATGACGCTGACCGCCCAGGGTGAGGAGCCCATGCCCAAGGGCGCCAAGGACGGCGTGGCGACGATTACGTTGAGCCAGGACGCCCAGGTCGGCAACTTCGGCACCATTGAGTACACCAAGCCCGGTACCTACACCTATGTGATTGCCGAGCAGGCGGGTGACGAGACGGTGCTCACCTTCTCGAAGGCCACCTATCGTGCCACCGTCACGGTGACCGACGACGGCGCCGGCAAGCTGTCTGCCAAGACTAAGATTGCGCAGCTGACCGACGATGCCGGCAGCGCTGTTGAACGCGCGGCCGAGGCGGCAGTCTTTACCAACACCGCTAAGACCGGCAGCCTCACCGTCAAGAAGACGGTCGTCGGCGGCGACAGCCAGCGCGAGTTCGGCTTCACGGTCGCGCTGGCCGACGGGGACGGCGAACCCGTTTCCGGTACCTTCGGCAAGGGCGAGAACGCCGTGACGTTCACGGACGGCAAGGCGGCCTTCACGCTCAAGCACGGCGGGGAGAAGACCATCGCCGGCCTGCCCGTGGGCGCGCGCTACACCGTGACCGAGGATGCCGCCGAGGGCTACGCGACCACGGTCGACGGGACCGACGGCTCCAAGGCCGAGGGCACCGTGACCGAGGCCGGCGCGACCGCGGCGTTCACCAACACGTACGGAACGGCCACCGAGGGCAGGGACGTTTCCACCGCGGGGCTCTTCACCAAGACGCTCAAGGGCCGCGACTGGGCGGAGGGCGACAACTTCCAGTTCACGCTCACGGGCGAGGACGGCGCGCCCATGCCCGAGGGCTCCGCCGACGGCTCCAAGACCGTCAGCGTGACTGCCGCCGGCACCAAGGCGGGCGATAGGGTCGCCTTCGATTTCGGGTCCATCCGCTACACGCTCGACGACCTCAAGGACGCCGGGTTCGCCGAGGTCGGCGGCAAGCGCGTGCGCGCCAAGACCTTCACCTACACGGTGAGCGAGGCCAGGCCCGATGACGGCACGGCAATCGCCGGCGTGGCCTACGACGGCCACGTCGCCACGATGACGGTGACCGTGACCGACGACGGCTCCGGCAACCTCACGGCCTCGACGCCCGCGATCGCGCAGGCGAGCGGCGGCGACTTCGTCAACACCTACACGACCGGGCTCGACTACTCTGCCCGCGCGGGCGTGCGCCTGTCCAAGACGCTCTCCGGCCGCGCCATGGAGGCGGGGCAGTTCGCCTTCACCGTGACCGCCGACGACGAGACGGCCGCTAAGCTCGGCCTCAAGACCGGCAAGGACGCCTATGCCGTTGCCGCGGCAGATGACGGTGCGGCCGACCTGATCGATCTTATCGGCGCCGCCACAACGGGCGACGTGACGTTCACCGACGCCGACGCGGGCAAGACCTACAGCTTCACCGTCACCGAGACCAAGCTCGGCGACGAGGGCTACACCAACGACATCGCGCCGCGCACGGTTACCGTCGCGCCCGGCTACGACGCGGCGACGGGCAAACTCACGGTCACGACCACGGTCGTCAAGGACGGCGTCGAGGTCGCCCGCAGCGAGGTCTCGACGGCCGATGACATCGCGTCGCTGCCCGCGCCCGTGACGGTCGCGTTCCAGAACTCCTACGAGGCCACCGGCACGCTCGGCGGCGAGGGCAGCGCGTCCATCGAGGCCACCAAGACGCTGACGGGCCGCGCCGCGGCGGCGGGCGAGTTCTCGTTCTCCGTCCGCGATGCCCACGGTAACGTGGTCGCGACCGCGTCCAACCGTGCCTCCGGCGACGGCGAGGCGGCGGGGCTCGCGTTCTCGCCCATCGCCTACACCACCGGCTCTCTCGAGCAGATGGTGGCGGACGGCACCGCCACCAAGACGGCCGACGGTTCCTGGTCCATCCCCTATACCGTGTCCGAGGACACGGCGGCGCTGCCCGCGGGCGTGACGGCGACTGCGCCGAGCTTCGACATCACCGTCAAGGTGACCGACGACGGCAAGGGCGGGCTGGATGTGGTCGTGACCTACCCCGAGGGCTCCGACGGTACGCTGTCGTTCGTGAACGGCTACGGCACCAACGAGGCGATGGTCGACCTCGCGGGCACCAAGACGCTGGCGCTCAGCCAGGCCGGCCTCGGCCTGACGCAGGCCGACATCGCGGGCAAGTACACCTTCAAGATTGAGCCGCTGGACGGCGCGCCCGCACCGGTCGACGACTCCGGCAAGACGGTGACCGAGGCGGCCAACGACGCCGCCGGCAACGTCGAGCTGGGCCACGTCACGTTCAAACAGCCGAGTGACCTCGACGACGCCGCGATCGACGGCGACGGCCTGCGCACCAAGACGTTCTCCTATCGGGTGAGCGAGTCCGGCTCGGTCGACGGCGTGACCAACGACGAGGTGACGTCCAGGACCTTCACGGTCAAGGTAGTCGAGGACACCAGCGCGGGCACGCTCGCCGCGAAGGTCCTGCCCGCCGAGGGCACGCCCGAGGGCAAGGGCGCGTTCGAGTTCACCAATACCTACGGCGTCGGCCCCGCCCCGAGCTCCGTCACCGACCAGATCAAGGTGAACAAGAAGCTCAAGGGCCGCGACCTGGTTAAGGGCGAGTTCGAGTTCCAGTTGATCGAGATCAACGCCGACGGCAGCGAGATCGTCGCGGCGACGGGCAAGAACGCCGCCGACGGCACGGTCGCGCTCGGCCCGGTCACCTACACCGCGCCCGGCACGCACAGCTACGAGCTGCGCGAGGTCGCCGGCACGGCGGGCGGCGTGACGTACGACAGGGCGATCCACCGCGTGCGCACGACGGTCACCGATGCCGGCAACGGCACGCTCACCGTCAAGCACGAGCTCGCGGACGCCGAGGGCAACCCCACGGGCGATGGCTCGGTGACGTTCACCAACGGCTACGAGGCCGCGCCCGTCACCCTCAAGCTGGGCGCCGCCAAGGTGCTCAAGGGCGCCGAGCTCAAGGCAGGCCAGTTCAGCTTTGAGCTCAAGAGCCGGGACGGCAAGGTCATGTCGACCGCCAAGAACGCCGCGGACGGCAGCGTCACGTTCGATGCGCTGACCTTCAAGCAGGCTGGCACCTACACCTTCACGGTGAGCGAGGTCGACGACGGCCAGGCGCACGTGACCTACGACAAGGCCGTGCACAAGATCGTCGTCACGGTGAGCGACGAGGCGGCCGATGGCACCAAGACGGGCTACCTGTCGGCGAAGGTCTCCTACGAGGGCGACGCCAACCTGCCGCCGGTCTTCACCAACAGCTATGCCGAGGAGCCCGGGACCCCCGACACCCCGGAGAATCCCGGTACGCCGGGCGGCGGCTCGGGCGGCGGTTCCGATAGCGGCTCCGGCGGCGACGGCTCCAAGGGCGGCATGCCCGATACCGGCGACCGCAGCCTGCCGGCGGCAGCCCTCGCTGCCATGGCCGGCATCGGCGCGCTGGCCGTCGCGGGCGGCGCGGTCCTGTACCGCAGGCGCCGCTAGCGATATGCACGAGTGGGGCGAATCCATCCGATGGGTTCGCCCCACTTGCCCTGCTGGGCGGGAGCAGGTAAGATATACCGAGCGCCTAGCGCGTTCGATGGGTTCGGATGACGACATGTTCCGAATCTGGTCAGGTCCGGAAGGAAGCAGCCATAAGGAGCCTCTGTCGGGCATCCGAATCCATCGAACGCACGGGCGCTTTTTTGTTACCGCGACATGGCCCGACCGGCGGCGAGGCATTTGGTGTCTCGCTGGTCCTCGGCTGCGCCTGCGGGATCGCTCGACTACCAAATATCGTGCCGCCGGCCGGGCCAAATCGTCCAAAAATCACCCGTAAAGGCGCATTTATCTGAATAATTTAATCCCGTGCTTTGTGCTGCTTGCTGGCGTTGCCGGAAGCGCGGTGGCCACGTGGTTCATGAGACGGCGGTGCTGTCTCCTTTTTTGCAAGTAAAGAGGTCCGTTTGCGAACGAGCTTCGACTACTGAAGATGCGATGTTCGCACTAACGACATAGCGTAATTACGGCATTGTTGGTTTACGCACAAATTGAAGAAATCTAAAAGATGCGTCGATTTCACTTCGCCCGCAGCGTTACGGCGCGAGAACGTCCAATGGAACAACTTGGACGCCGCGGTCGGTAACATAGGCTTGTGAACCAAATCCAATAATCGCTACTTTAGAAACCGGCGGGGTGTTTCCGGCAGCAACCATCCGCTCTTCGACGGCAACAAGATTGTCAGATGCCTCTTCGATTTGAGCGGAACTGAGCTTGACCTCAACGGGAATCCACATCCCACCTGGAGCCGCTATGACAGCGTCGACCTCAAGATCGCGGGAATCGTGATAGTGATAAAGGCCCATTCCGTTTGCCCTCGCATAGACCCATAGATCATGGAGCGCCAACGATTCGAAAAGCAGCCCAAGTGTCTTGAAGTCTGACAACAACGTCTCCACAGTCGCCCCGAGCGCAGCCGCTGCAAGCGACGGGTCGGCAAGATGATGCTTACGCGCCTCCCTCAGATGCACCGGAGATCTCATCGCGGGATTCCATGCGGGGATATCGCAGACGAAACTCAATCTGCTAAGAAGGGATATGTATGATGCCGCTGTTTGTCTCGATACGTCGCCACCCAAATCGGCCACAAGCGTCTTGAGCGTCGCAAGAGTGGATTCGTTGCGCGCCAACGACGCGATGACGGCTTTCACTTTCTCAGGATCTCGTCGAGAGCCATCGACGCGGGGAATGTCTTCCTCAGCGACTATCTCGATATATCGTTTTGCCGTCGCGGACGCAATTCGCGCGTCACGCCCAATCGACGCCGGCCATCCACCGCAAACGATGCGCTCGGCGATCTCGGCAGAACCCATCGATCCGAAGGCGCCCCTGAACTTTTCGCCAGAAATGATGCCCGACAGCTTAACCGCACCGCTAGATTTCCCAAGTTCGAAAAGCGTCATGGTGTCCATGCGCAATTTAGCGAACCTTCCAGCGCCACTGTGCATCGGCCGATCATTGTCTCGCGGTGTCGCCGACCCCGTAAATATGAACTGGCCAGGCTCGCCGCCGCGGTTGTCGCACTCAAACCGTGCCGCGTCCCAAAGTTTCGGAACCTCCTGCCATTCGTCGATCAGCCGCGGCACCTCGCCGGAAACGGCAAGCGCCGGGTCCGTCTCGGCACGGAAGCGATTCTCGAAGTTGCGCGACGGGTCCATGAGGAGGAGCCTGGACGCCGCACGGGTCCCGGCCGTGGTTGTCTTCCCGCACCATTTAGGTCCTTCGATGAGAACGGCACCGAATATCCCAAGCATCTGGTCGAGCTCATTTTCGATAATTCTAGCGTAGTACTTTTTTGGCATAGTTTTCACCATTGCTTACCAGCGCGTTTAACTAAATTTACAGTTTTCATTTAACCAGATTTCAATTATTTGATTAACCAGATTTGCATATTTCGGTTAACGAGACAGATTAAACATGAACGAGCCAAGTCAGATGAGAATCATCTACTCGACACCGCGCATGAGCTCCGAAATGGTGATGTGAAAGCCGTCGGCAATCTTGTTGAGATTTGAAAGGCTGACATTGCGCTGCCCGACCTCAATGCTCGCGTAGTAGGAGCGATCCATCTCAATCAAATTAGCGGACGGAGTGCCCGGGCTCGTTGCGCCTAGGGCGCGGCGGGGTCGGCGACGTCGGAGGTGTCGATCTCGCCAAGAATGGCGAGCCGGCTGATGAACGGGATGCCCTCGGGTTCGTCCACCTCGACGCCGCCGAGCACGATGGTGTTGTCACGCATGTCGATTTGGGTCGTGAACACGGCCTGATCGCGGCCCGAGGCGATAAAGCCGATGCCCGCGAGTACGATGCCCGCGGCAATAAGCCCGCCCGCCACGGCGAGGTAAATCTTCTTCTCCGCTGGTCATGGTACTCACTCCTTTCTACGCCGCGAGATACGCGGCAGCAGCCCGGAGAGCGTCGCCCCCGCCGCGAACTCCTCATCCTGGACGAGCTGGGCTACGTGCCGCTGGACATCGAGGGCGCGAGGCTGCTGTTCCAGGTGATGTCGGTGCCGGAGGGCAGACAGAGCATGATCGTCACGGCCAACATAGAGTTCAGCAAGTGGGTGACCGTGTTCGGCGACGACAAGATGGCGGCGGCTGTCGTGGACAGGCTCGTCTACACGGGCAGGCTCGTGGAGTTCAACGGCGCAAGCTGCAGAATTGAATCCCGTGTTTTGTGCTGCTTGCTGGCGTTGCCTGGGCATTGATGGCTACGTAGTTCAAGAGACGTTGCTGCTGCTTGGATTTTGCAGTTAAAGAGGCCCGTTTCCCTGGTTTTGGTTGGGGAAACGGGCCTCTTTTGGGTTTGGGTTTGTGGATTGACGAAGGTGACGTTCGTCGGCAGCTATTTTGAGTTCTTGAGGCGGCGGGTGGCTGCGGCGGTTATTCCGAGTCCCATGGCGGCGATTCCTGCTAGTGCGATTGCGCTCGGCGTTGTGTCGCCGGTGTTTGCGAGCTTGTCGGCGGTCGCATTCGCCTGCTTGCCGTTGCTCGAGTTCGCCTGCTTGGAGGGGCTCGGTGCGGCGTCTTTGCCGGTCGCGGGCGAGCCGGCGGGCTGTGCCGTCTCGGCCGGTTGCGCCGAGCCGGAGGGAGGCGTTGTCTCGGTGGGTTTCGTTATCTCGGGCGAGGTGGCCTTGTCTGCCGCGGCTTTTGCCTCTTCGTATGCCTTGCAGGCGTCGTCATAGGCCGCTTGCGCTTTTTCCAAAT
>CABTZM010000016.1 GCA_902489295.1 uncultured Collinsella sp. | reverse complement strand
GTATCGATCCCGAGGTGGCCGATCGTGCCAAGTATATGATCGTGTCGCTGCCCGCGAACCCGGTCGGCTCGGTGGGCACGCCCGAGATCTACGAGGAGATCATCACTTTCGCCCGCGAGCACGACCTGCTCATCGTTCACGACAACGCATACTCCGACATCGTGTTCGACGGCGAGCCGGGCGGCAGCTTCTTGCAGTATCCCGGCGCGCTCGAGGTGGGCGTTGAGTTCTTCTCGCTCTCCAAGTCGTTTAACGTCACCGGTGCGCGTATCGGCTTTTTGGTCGGTCGCGAGGATGTGGTCTCGGCCTTCGCCAAGCTGCGCAGCCAGATTGACTTTGGCATGTTCTTCCCGATCCAGAAGGCCGCCATCGCGTGCCTTAATGGCCCGCGCGATGAGGTCGAGGCGCAGCGTCTGAAGTACCAGGAGCGCCGCGATGCCCTGTGCGATGGTCTTGAGGGTCTGGGCTGGGAGCGTCCCAACGCGCATGGCTCTATGTTTGTGTGGGCCAAGCTTCCCGGTGGTCGCACCGATTCCATGGCGTTTTGCGAGGAGCTCATGGAGAAGGCCGGCGTTGTGGTGACGCCGGGCGCGAGTTTTGGTCCTTCGGGCGAGGGACACGTGCGCATGGCGCTGGTCCTACCGCCCGATCAGATCGCTTTGGCTGTCGAGGCCATTCGCGAGGCGGGCCTGTATTAGAAACCTATTTCGACTCGTCAATAGCTCGAAACCGATTTCGCGCAGTTATTTTACGAATACTGCAAACAATTTCGGTAAACGGTCGATTTTTGGCTGCGAATAGGGGCATAATCAAAGTCCCGATTGGATGTATTGGGATTACGACAAGCCGCTCGGGTCGTTCCCGGGTGGCTTGTTTGTGGAGAGAGATGGGAGTTTCTAATGGTTAACGAGAAGAAGGTCGCTATTGTCGGCTGCGGTTTCGTCGGTTCGTCTTCGGCGTTCGCACTGATGCAGAGTGGTCTGTTCTCCGAGATGGTCCTCATCGACGTGGACAAGAACCGTGCCGAGGGTGAGGCCCTGGATATCGCGCACGGCATGACGTTTGCCGAGCCGATGAAGATCTACGCCGGCGATTATTCCGATGTCGCCGACGCCGCCATGATCGTCGTCACTGCTGGCGCTGCCCAGAAGCCCGGTGAGACCCGCCTGGACCTGGTCAACAAGAACGTCAGCATCTTCAAGTCCATTATTCCCGAGATTAAGAAGTCCGGCTTCGACGGCATTCTGCTAATCGTCTCCAACCCGGTTGATGTTCTGACCTATGCTGCCATCAAGATGTCTGGCCTGCCCGAGGGCCATGTCATCGGCTCCGGCACCGTGCTCGACACTGGCCGTCTGCAGCAGATGCTTGGTGCCCACGTCGAGGTTGACCCGCGCGATGTCCAGGCCTATGTCATGGGCGAGCACGGCGACTCCGAGTTTGTCGCTTGGTCCAGCGCTCAGGTTGCTGGCGTTCCGCTGAACACCTTCTGCGAGCTTCACGGTCATCTGGAGCACGAGGCTGCCGAGAAGCGTATCGCCGAGGACGTCAAGAACTCCGCCTACACCATCATCGAGAAGAAGCACGCCACCTACTACGGCGTCGCCATGGCCGTCAAGCGCATCTGCACCGCTGTCATGCGCGATGAGCAGACCGTTCTGCCCGTTTCCTCGCTCATGGTGGGCGAGTATGGCCTGTCCGATCTGGCTATCTCCATGCCGACGGTCGTTGGCCGCGACGGCGTCGTCTGCCGCGTCCCCGTGCCGCTGAACGATGACGAGCAGCATGAGCTCACCGCCTCCGCCAAGGCCCTCAAGGACATCATCGACAGCGTCGACTTCTCCTGCTAAATCAAGCTCGCTAGAGCGAAAAGCTACAATGAAGGCGTCCGGGTCCACACGGCCCGGGCGCCTTTTTGGTGCAAAGTAACCTGACCCCAATGCACCATAGTTGATGGGAGGGCCATGTCGGATTCGCCTAATTTTTTGACCTATGCCCAGACAGCGTTTGATCCGTTTGAGGAACGGCCGTTCTGCGCGGTGGATAGCCTGGTCTTTGCGTGGTTGTCCTATTTGCGTTTGCCGGGTGATATGGCGGAGCTGACGAACTGGCAGGGCCTAGACGTACGCGAGCTGCTGCGCGCCGAGTGCTACCAAGACATGATTGGCGATCTGTGGGATCCGGAGGGGAGTCGTGCCCTGTTGGAGGCTGTGGCAGCAAGCCCTCGCTACCGTGGCGTTCGTGTTTGCGGCTATCGTAGCGTGAGTGATGCCGAGACAACGGAGCAGTTTGCGGCCATGACGTTCCGATTTCCGGCGGGGTTTAGCTATCTTGCCTTCCGGGGGACCGACAGCACGATTGTGGGCTGGAAAGAGGACTTTAACATGGCGTTCCGGTGTCCTGTGCCGGCCCAGGAATCCGCGGCGCGTTATGTAGACGAGGCGGCGGATGCGATTGACGGGCCGCTTTTGTGCGGAGGTCATTCCAAGGGTGGAAACCTTGCGGTGTACGGTGCGGCGATGTGCCCCGATGTCGCCCGTGAGCGAATCGAACGGGCGTATTCCCATGATGGTCCGGGCTTCGTCGAGGAGTTTCTGAGCGGCAACGCCTTCGCCGATCTATCCGGTCGAATCGACAAGACGCTACCTCGGTCGTCGATCTTTGGCATGATGTTCGAGACACAGGAGGACTATGCCATCGTTGAGAGCACCGAGTTCAGCCTGCTTCAGCATAATCCCTTTAGCTGGGTGGTTGATGGTCGCGACTTCGTGTACTGTGAGCGCCTGTCCGCCGGTGCTCGATACGTTGATGGCTCCATTCGCGAGATGCTGCTTGCGGTGTCGCCTAACGAGCGCGAGCGTTTTGTAGATGCGTTGTTCTCCGTGCTTGAGGCTACGGGTGCTGAGCGGTTTGCGGATATCGCTGGGAATCTGCGCGAGAGCCTGCCCGTGATGCTCCAGGCTGCGCAAGGCTTTGACAAGGATACGCGACGCTTTGTCTCGCAGACTATCGTTGCGATTCTTAAGTGTGCGCTTCTGCCCAAACGTCCCCAGATCGACATGCCCGCTGCCGGCAAGAGCTTGGCAGAACAGCTCGAGGCTTGGCAGTCCGAGCTCCTGCGCTAACCATTGGTGCAAAGCAACCTGTCCCCGATGCACCAATCTTCGATGCGCCTGGGGCGGGATCGACCGCTATACTGGTTCGTGCCGAAATCGATCTAGAACGGAATGCCGTATATGAAAATCAATCACGCGATTCTGCATATCCTGGACTTTGACTCTGCCGTCAACGTTATGAGCCAGCGCGAGCTCGATATCGAGAGCCGCACCGTGCGCAACTTCGTGACCACACATCTGCGCCGCGCGCGTCCCTCGGCCGACAACAAACGCGCCACGTTTGCCGAGAACTCTGCGTTTGGCGGCGAGCTCAAGGGCTATTTCTTTGGCGAGCGCGAGTTTGTGGACCTGTCGCAGCAGATTGCGGAGTTTATCTCCTCCGAGCTCACCAAAGCCGAGAAAGCCGAGTCCACCGACGTGCTGGTGGCCGATTTTGACGACGATGAGGATGCCCGCTGGTTTGCCGTGATGCTGCTGGGCTCCAAGCAGGCCTTTATGCACGAAGTGGGTCGCGAAGAGGGCGAGGTGCGCAACGACATTGCGCGCCACTACGCCATTCTGCCGAATCCCTCGCAAAAGGTGCCGAGCTATGCAATCGTGCGTGCAAGCACCATGGAGATCGGCTATGTGGATAAGAAGCGCAAGATTGCCGGCGAGGATCGCATGCTCATTCCCGATGGCCTGCTGCAGTGCGACACGGGGGTATCGGGCAAGGAGGTCATCGACACCGTGACGCGTGTGGTCGAGGAAGTCGCCGAGGAGCACGGTGCCAACACGGCTGTAGCACTCGCCAAGGTTAAGGCTGCTGTTGCCGAGAAAGTTGAGGATGACGAGGAACTGCCGCCTTGGGATATCGTCGATGAGGTCTTTGAGGACGAACCAGTTATCAAGGAGAGCGTGCGCGCGGCACTGACTGAGGAGAAGGTGCCTGAGCGTGTGCCCGTGGAGCGCAAGCAGGTCGAACGCGCGGCGGTGCGCAACCACAAGATCCGTACCGACACGGGCATCGAGATCAGCTTCCCGGCCGAGATGGGTTCGAACTCTGAGTACATCGAGTTTGTCAACGAGCCCAACGGCCTCATCTCCATCGAGCTCAAGAACATCGGAAGTATTGAGAATCGATAAACTGCTCTTGGACGTTGCAAAAAACAAAGGCCGAAGCCTTTTGGGACTTCGGCCTTTTTTGTTTTCGGCTTGGTTGCTGACATTGCGCCGCAGGTTGAGCTCACGTCAGCGAAAACGCCCCTAAGCGAGCAAGGTGACGTGAAAGAGGAGGGAAGCGTACTTCGGTACGCGACCGACGATTGAACGTCAGATTGCCGCTTAGGGGCGTTTGCAGCGTCGAGCCGTTACGCGGTTTGGCAAAACCGCGTAACTTCTACAGCTGGCGCAGGCCCTCTTCCAGGCCGGTCTTGCTGTCGGTCTTCTCGTCGCGCATCTTGATGGCGCGGGCGGGGACACCGGCCACGACGGCGCCGGCGGGGACGTCCTCGACGCACACGGCGCCGGCGGCAACTACAGCACCCTTGCCCACGTGCACGCCTTCCAGGACCACGGCGTTTGCGCCGATCATGACATCGTCCTCGATGATGACGGGCGTGGCGCTGGCGGGCTCCACAACGCCTGCCAGCACGGTGCCGGCGCCGATGTGGCAGTTCTTGCCCACGGTGGCGCGACCGCCCAGCACGGCGCCCATATCGATCATGGAACCCTCGCCGATAACGGAGCCGATGTTGATGATGGCGCCCATCATGATGACGGCACGGTCGCCAATCTCGACGCGGTCGCGGATGATCGCGCCCGGCTCGATGCGGGCGTTGATGCCCTTAAGGTCGAGCATGGGCACGGCGGAGTTGCGGCAATCGTTTTCAACGTCGTAGTAATCGATGGAATCGGCATTGGCGTCCAGGATGGTCTTGAGCTCGTCCCAGTCGCCAAAGACGGTCTTGCCGCGACGGCCGCCGTAGACATGTGCGTCGCCCCAGGCAACCTTCATGCCCGGCTTCTCGCGCACGTACAGCTTGACGGGCGTCTTTTTGGGCGCGGTGGCGATGTAGTTGATAATCTCCTGTGCATCCATCTCGGCTGCGTTGCTCATTTGCTATCTCTCCTTTGGGTGGATTCGGTTGATACCTGGTTAGGCAAACATGACCTTGTCGAACGTATAGAAGCCGGGTTCGCGGGTGACGAGCTTCTGCGCGGCTGCCAAGGCGCCGTTGACAAAGATCTGACGGCTCGTGGCGCGGTGGGTGAGCGTGACCTCCTCGTCCTGGCCAAAGAAGCTCACCTCGTGCACGCCGGCGACGGTGTCGCCGCGCAGCGAGTGCATACCGATTTCCTTGGGATCGCGTGCTCCGCACATGCCCTCGCGGCCATAGACGGGGTGGTAGCCTGCCTCGGGCTCGGCTTCGACGACGGCGTCGAGCAGTAGCTTGGCAGTGCCGCTGGGGGCGTCGACCTTTTGGTTGTGGTGCGTCTCGACGATTTCGCAGTCAAAGCCGGGCAGCTCGCGTGTAGCCTGCGCTACCAGATGGCGCAGGGCTGCGATACCGATGGAGTAATTGCCCGAGTGCATAACGCGGGTGTTCTGGCCCAGCTCACGCAGGCGGTCCATCTGCTCGGGGGTGTAGCCTGTGGTGCCTGAGACCAACGCCGCGCCCGTGCGCTCGACATAGGCGACGACGGCGTCGAAGGTCGCGACGTTCGAGAAGTCGATGATGACGTCGGCAGCCGGTGCGTTCTCGAGCTCGCTCAAATCGAAGCCAATCTGGGCCACGATATCAAAAACGGGCTGCCCGGCGGCGTCGACAATGCCTTCGGCGGTAGTGCGGATGAGCGAGCCCATGCGGCCCGTTCCCATAATGACGGTCTTAATCAAGTAGACCAGCTCCCTTCAGAGCATCGGTAAGTGCGGCTCGCGTGTCGTCTGCCATGGGGCACAGCGGCATACGGTAGTTTGCCTCGATCATGCCCATCTGGGCGAGCGCTTCCTTGACGGGGATGGGGTTGACCTCGCTAAAGAGGGCGTTGATGAGCGGCTGGCCGGCAATCTGGATATCGCGGGCGCGCGCTACGTCGCCGTCCAGATAAGCGCGGCACATGTCGTGTACAAGCTGCGGCTGCACGTCGGCCCACACGCTGATGGTGCCCGAAGCGCCCAGGCTCATGAGCGGCACTGTGAGTGCATCCTCGCCCGAGTACATGCGGAAATCGTCGGACAGCAGGTGGGCGATCTTGGCCGCGTAGGCGACGTTGCCCGAGGCCTCCTTGATGCCCATGATGTTGGGGTGCGCGGCTAGGCGCTCTACGTTGCGCTCGCTGATACCGCAGCCGCAGCGGCCGGGGATGTTGTACAGGATGCAGGGGATGTCAACGGCATCGGCGACGGTCTTAAAGTGCTGATAGATACCCTCTTCGTTGGACTTGTTGTAGTAGGGGGTAATGAGCAGCAGGCCGTCGGCTCCCAAGCCCTGGTAAGTAAGCGACTTGGTGAGCATGGTCTGCGTGGAGTTGGAGCCTGAGCCGGCGATGACGGGGACGCGTCCTGCAACATGCTTGACCACGGCGGCGACGACGGAGTTGTCCTCGTCATCGGTCATCGTGGCGCTCTCGCCGGTGGTGCCCAGGGTGAGAATGGCGTCGGTGCCATTTTGCAAGTGGAAATCGATAAGGCGCTCGAGCGCGTCAAAGTCGACACTGCCGTCCTTTTTAAACGGCGTAACCAGGGCGACGATTGAGCCCTCGAGATTGCGGATGTCCATGTTCTTCTCCTTCGCCTCCGCGATCTGGATGCGTTTGTTCCATTGAGCTGCGACTGCCAGGCGCTCGTCTTGGGCGCGACGGCGGGCGCTTTCGGCGCGCGACTTGGCCAGCAGCTCTCGGCCGCACGGCAGCACGTCGAGCGTGGAAAAGTAATCGCCCGGGCGCTCGGCGCGGCGGATGAGGTCGGCCGCGCCATCGGGGCGCAGCAGGACCTCGGCGGAGCGCAGACGTCCGTTGTAGTTGTAGCCCATGGAGTAGCCATGCGCACCGGTATCGTGGATTACAAGCAGGTCACCCATGTCGATATGCGGCAGCTCGCGGTCGATGGCGAACTTGTCGTTGTTTTCGCACAGGTTGCCCGTGATATCGTACGTGTTCGTGACGGGAGCTGCGGACTTGTCGGGGCCACCCGGCTGGCCCATCACTGTAACGTGGTGGTAAGCGCCATACATGGCAGGACGAATGAGGTCGACGGCACTTGCGTCCACGCCGATATAGTCTTTGTAGATCCGCTTTTCGTGAATGGCCTTGGTGACCAGGCACCCGTAGGGGCCCATCATAAAGCGGCCCATCTCGGTGCAGATCGCCACATCGCCCATGCCGGCGGGAACCAGGATCTCGTCGTAGGCCGCGTGTACACCCTCGCCGATGGCGTGGATGTCATTGGCCTGCTGCTCGGGCAGGTAGGGGATACCCACACCGCCGGACAGATTGATAAAGGCGACATGTGCACCGGTCTCGCGCTCCAGGCGCACGGCAAGTTCAAAGAGGATTCGCGCGAGCTTGGGGTAGTAATCGTTGGTGACGGTGTTGCTGGCAAGGAAGGCATGGATGCCAAAGTCCTCGGCGCCCTTGGCCTTGAGCATGCGGAAGGCATCAAAGAGCTGCTCGGTGGTCATGCCGTACTTGGAATCGCCCGGGTTGTCCATAATGCCGTTGGAAAGCTGGAACAGGCCGCCCGGGTTAAAACGGCAGCTCACCGTCTTGGGGATGGGTCCCGCGACGCGCTCGTAAAACTCAATGTGGCTGATATCGTCGAAGTTGACGATGGCGCCCAGCTTGTCGGCAAGCTCAAAGTCTGCCGCCGGCGTGTCGTTGGACGAGAACATGATGTCATGGCCGGTGATGCCCAGCGAGCGGGCGATCATGAGCTCGGTATAGCTCGAGCAATCGCAGCCGCAGCCGTATTCGTTGAGAATTGAGATAAGGGCCGGGTTGGGGTTGGCCTTGACGGCAAAGTACTCCTTAAACCCCGGGTTCCACGCAAAGGCGTCGCGCACTTCTTGCATGTTGCGGCGGATACCCGCCTCGTCGTATAGATGAAACGGCGTGGGGAACTGCTCGACGATATGCTCGAGTGTCTCCTTGTCCACAAACGGCTGCTTGGCCGCATATGCCTCGTTGGGGGTCAATGCCATGTCCCGTAAACCTCGCTATCCAGACGGCGCCATCTGCGCATCGAATCCGCATAGCGTGGACCCAATGTCCGGATAGCGCTCCCGCATTGCTGCAGACAGTCCTGCGAGTGTTTCCCGCAGGCCCACCAGGCTGTTCGTGCCCGAAAAACCCAGTTCGGCGGGTTTCGCCTCCCCGCGGGGTCAAAGTCTGCCGACTCGCCCGCGGCTCTTCGTGCCCGCGCCTCTATCAAGTGGTAAAGACCCTACCACGTTGCACTTTACCAAACAAGAGTATTCGTATATAACGTTTAAAAAATGCAGCATCATGCTAGAAACGAGGGCGCCACAATCCTGCGTCACAATAGGTGACAACTGAGTTGCCCCATGAAAGGAATCCCCATGACCGAGCTCCAAGAACTCCGTCGCTATCGTCGCGACCTGCATCGCATTCCGGAGCTCGACTTCGATCTTCCGCAAACTATCGCCTATATCGAGGGCGTGCTCGCTCCGCTTGCCTGCGAGGTGATCCATCCGTGCCCTAGTTGCGTGTGCGCTTTCTTCGACGCTGGCACGGGTGCCTCGCATGCCACGGCGATTCGTGCCGATATGGATGCGTTGCCTATTGCGGAGACGACGGGCGCCGCTTTTGCCTCGACGCATCCCGGCAAGATGCACGCGTGCGGCCACGACGGGCACATGGCTATGGCCCTCGCGGCGGCAACTTTTGTCGACCGTACGATTCGTGAGCAGCCGGGCGTTATTAAGCGCAACGTGCTTTTTGTGTTCCAGCCGGCCGAGGAAACAACCGGTGGCGCTAAGACGGTATGCGAGAGCGGCGTGTTCGAGCGCTACGGGGTCGACCGCATCTTTGGCTTTCACGTGTGGCCCGATCTTCCTGCCGGTACGCTGGCGAGCTGTCCCGGTCCGCTGCTGGCGCGCTCGAGCGAGACGCACATTCATATCCATGGCACGAGCATCCATATCGCCAAGACCTACGGCGTTCCAGTCGAGGAATCACATGACGCAGCGCTGGCGGCGGCAAAGTTCCTGGTTGCCGAGCGCGAGCTGATGGACGAGCTGGGTGCCGATGAGCCCTGCATCGGTAAGTTTGGCCTGCTGCAGGCCGGCACCGTCTGCAATGCGGTGGCGGGGGAGGCCCATGTTGCCGGTAGCTTGCGTGTGTTTACGGACGCCATGTTCGACCGTGCGCGCGAGGGCGTACGCCGTGCGCTCGACGAGGCGTGCACCGCAACGGGCTGTACGTACGATCTCGACTTTGCCGAGGGCTATCCGCCAGTCGATAACGACCCCGAGTTGTTTGCCCACATTGCGCCTGCCTTGCCCGAGCTGCAACTTGTGGACGAGCCGCTGTTAATTGCCGAGGACTTTGCTTTCTATCAGCGCCATCTGCCGGGCGTGTTCTTCTTGCTGGGCACGGGCGTGCCAGAAGGACAAGAAAACCCGATCGACGCTGATGACTGCCCAGCCTATGCGATGAGCGCTCTGCATACCGATACCATGCTCTTTGACGAGGAGATTCTTCTCAAAGGCCTCGATGTCTACAAACGATTGCTTTTGCTTGACTAAGGCGCAAAGGACTATTTGTTCTAGAAAACACGAACAAACGTACGATATAATAGAGATGTAAGTCTATAGAAACGTTTGACGTTACTAACGTAAGGCGATACTATGATTGCATCGTATAAAGATGAGGATACCGAACGCTTTGCCATGGGTGTGCGGGTCAGGAGGTTCGTGCCCTTTGAGCATGTTGCGTTGAGGAAGATTCGCCAACTGCAGGTTTGTGCTTCGCTTGATGATCTTCGCGTTCCACCGGGCAACCGCCTGGAAGCTTTGAAGGGCGATCGTGCCGGTCAATATAGCATCCGTGTTAACGAGCGCTATCGGGTCTGTTTTGAGTGGAGACAGGAGATGGCTTGGAATGTCGAAATCGTCGATTATCACAAGTGATGAGACTTCGGCCGATTTGCTGTCGCCGGTGACTCCTGGTGAGCTTCTCAAAGAGGAGTTTCTTGTTCCCATGGGCATTTCTCAATATCGCCTTGCGAAAGAGACTGGGATTCCGGCTCAGCGTATCGGGCAGATTGTCTTGGGAAAACGTCGCGTGACGGCCGACACCGACCTCCGTCTTTGCCGTTATTTTGGCCTGACGGATGGTTATTGGCTGCGCGCTCAGGTGGCGTTTGACCTTGAGGCCGAGAAAAGGCGGATCGAACCGGAACTCGACAAGATCGTTCCTGTTCAGCAGGCTATCGCACTGTAGTGCTCAAAGATGATGGGGGTGGCGCGGCGATGAGGCGACGCCGACAGTCTGCCGTATATAGTCCGGGTGGATGCGGGTGCGGTTTGCTGCTGCTTCCGGTTATTGCCGTGAGCATTGGCGTGATGTTTGCGCTTGCCGGGCTTGCCGCGGCGGCGCTCGTGCTGTTTATCACTGCCATCGGCGTGACGATTTGGCTCTGCCGCAATCGCGAGCAACGCCGTGTCGACGGTAAAACCAATGTCGGCTGGGTCGTCTTTCTGATCATTGCGTACCTGCTGAGTGCCAGCTACCTTGTTTTCTTTGTCCTGTTGATGATCAGTGCCTTTACCGGGGAATCCGTCACGGTGGGTTGATGCACTGCCAGCAGACGGTCGCGCGCAGTGCGTTTGCTCGGCGTTTGGATAGCTGCATTGGTCGTTTACCGCAGCCTTAGCTCTCAGCTAATGAATTCAAGTTCAATCCTTCCTACGATGTGCTGTGTACCGGCACGGTAGCCGGATCGTGGGAAGGATGCATAATGGCAAAAGAGGGAAAGAAGCCGATCGGCAAGATCATTCTGGGTGTCATCGTGGTGCTTGTTGTTGCCGGCGTCGTAGGTTCTATGGGCGGTAACTCGTCTGATTCGTCTACGGGTGATGCAGCAAAGCCTGCCGAACAGACTCAGCAAGTCGAGGAGCAAAAAGAGGCACAAGAACCCTATACGGTTTCGGATGAGGCCGGGGATGCGTCTAATCAGTTCGCGTATAAGATCACTGGCACATTGACCAATAATACGGATAAAGAGCAAAGCTACATTCAGATTGAGTATGTTCTGTATGACGCAGACGGCAATCAGGTGGGAACGGCTCTTGCGAACACCAACCATCTCAAAGCGGGCGGCACCTGGAAGTTCGAAGCGATGAGCACGGTATCTCCCGACCAGGTTGCCAGCTGGGAACGTTCTGACGTGAGCGGTTTTTAACTAGAATTAAAAACATGGTTACTATGCGAGCTGGGGGGTGAGGCCATATGCCCGATAAGAAGCTAACCGAAGAGTTGCTCAACGAGCTGCTCGATGCTCCGAGTATCGAGGGCTATATCAAAGAGCACGACTTTACCGCCCCGTCGCTTTCGGGGTATCTGAAACAGCTTTTGGAAGAAAAGGGGCTGGAGCGTTCGCGCGTGGTGCGTATGGCCGACCTCAACGAGACGTTTGGCTATCAGATCTTTACCGGTGCGCGGCATCCGAGCCGCAATAAGGTGCTGCAGATTGCCTTTGCCATGGCGCTGACGCTCAAGGAGACCAACCGCGCCTTGACGGCGGCGGGCGTCAATGTCCTCAACTGCAAGGACCGCCGTGACGCCATCATCATTTTCTGTATCGATCGTGGCTGCAGCCTGCAAAAGGTGAACGAGGAGCTGTATCGCTTTGGTGAAGAGACGGTGAGCTAACAGCTAGCTGCCGGCGGAAGCGGTGTTCACGATATTTAGAACGTGCAGGGCACGGGCGTCATGGGGCGTCCGTGCCCTGCGTTATTATGGACGCTATGGATACTCAGAGCCCAACATATTCCGATGATGAGCTGACTGCTGCGCTCGCCGGACACCTGGCGTCACTTGAGCGTGATGACAGTTATCGCGTAGACCGTGTGCTCAAGCACTCCGACGTCGAGACGACCGAGCTCGTGTACTTTGAGGGCTCCGGCGGAGGATCTCTTGGCCCCTTTGTTCGCAAGCGCATCGACGCGTCGGCCCAGATTGGCGGGGCGTATGAACGCCTGTTTGCGGCCCAGCATGCTGGGCGACGTTACGAGCACTTGCCTCGGATTGTCGATTGCCGCCGCGTGGGCGACGAGCTTTGCGTGGTCATGGAATACATCGAAGGCGAAACGCTCGGGGCCCTGGTGGGGCGTTTGGGTGCGACGCCCGATTATGCTTGTGAGCTGTTTGGCGCCCTTTGTGATGCAGTTGCGGAGCTCCATGCCGGCTTTGCGTCGGCGGGGGAGATGGCCGCTCCGGTGATCCATCGCGACCTAAAGCCCTCGAATATCATCGTGTCGGGCGCAAACTATACGCCCGATACAGGCATGACGTTTTCATCGCTGGTGATTATCGATTTGGGAATCGCTCGCGTGTGGCGCGAGGGAGCCGATGCCGATACCGTTAAGTTTGGCACGCGTCCCTATGCGCCGCCCGAGCAGTATGGTTTTGGCCAGACGAGCGTGCGCAGCGATGTCTATGCGCTCGGTGCCCTGCTGTTCTTTTGTCTGACGGGGGCCGATCCCAAGCCAGGTCGGAACATACGCGAGCAATGCGAGGCACGTGACGTCCCCGCCTCGCTTGCCGATGTTATTTGCATGGCGATGGCGCTCGATCCGGACAAGCGCTTTGCAAGCGCGAAGGCGCTAGGGCACGCTGCACGCGCATCGTATGCGTCGTCCGCGCCGAATGCTGCTTCCTTTCAAGAGCCTCCGGAGCGGCGAGCCGTGTGCCCTGCGCCCGTGCTCCCCACGGATCAGTCTCAGGGTGGATTGCCGTTGGTGCCTGAGCGCCCGAATTTACTCTCCCGCATTCCCGACACCGTTGGGCGCATTTGGAACGCATTCGTCTATCTTTCGCTACTTGTTTTCTTTGCCGGAAGCCATTTTGCCGTTTTTCATCCTACGGGCGCCAACCAAAACTACCCGATGTGGTTTCTCGCGATTGAGTATTTTATCTTCGTCGACGGTCTCGTAGTGCTCATCCATTTTGTGATGCTCGACAAACGCCGCCTTCGCCGGCGGTTTGAGCTACTCGATAGATACCGCGGTAAAAAGCTTGCAAAGCTTTGGCTCAAGGCTATGGGTGTGCTCTTGTTGGCAATGATTATCATTGTTGCCATTGCAAACGCGACTGGCGTCGTCGATACCTCCGTCGCGTAAAAGAAAAAGGGCCCCAATTGGGGCCCTTTGACGTTGATCTTAGATGCGGTTCATCTGGGTTGCAACCTTGTTGTACCAGTCCTGCCACGTGGGCGGGCAGTACTTTTTGGCGGCTGCCGGGGTAAGCGTGGAGCCATAGTTGGCGCCCAGGTAGGCAACGTGGGCAGAGACGCCCTCGCTCCAGCTACCAAAGCTCCGCCAGCCGCCGCCGCGGGCGCTCCAGCCCCAGGCGTTATAGGAGCCGGCACAATAGAGGCCCTTGCTGCTCTCGATGCAGGCGATGGCGGGAGACCAGCGAGGGTCAACACCGGTGTTCCAGGCTGCCACGGCAAAGTTGTAACCCTGGCCTGCCATGGGGGAGCCGGCGAGGTAGTTGTCGATGCGACTCGTCCACTCGTTGATAAACGAGTCGTAATCGGAGTTGCCGGTATTGGAGTTGTTCACCGTGGTGTCGATAGTGGTATTGGCGTTATTGGCCTGGCTGTTGGAGTTGTTGCCGCTCACGCCCTCGCCCGAGAGCTTCTCGGCGGCAGCGGCCTTGTCGGCCTCGAGCTTGGCCAGCTCGGCGGCATTCTCCTGCTCGGCCTTTGCCTGTGCCTCGCTGCGGAGCTGCTGGGCCTGCGCCAGCGCATCCTCGGCGTTTTTCTGCTCTGCCTCAAGCTGTGACTTGGCCTGCTGGAGCTCGGCCTTGTTCTGCTCAAGTTCGGTTTGCATGTTATTGAGCTGCTCGATCTCGTCGACGCTCGAGCTCGTGATCTGGTTGGTGTATTTGCAGGTCGTGATGAACTCACCCAGGCTCTGCGCGTTGACCAGGAAGCTCACGATGGGATTGGTGCCCTTCTGATACTTGTACAGATCGCGCATGGCAGAGCTTGCCTTGGCCTGCTGCTCGGGAAGCTTAGCCTCGATTTCCTCGATGCTCGCCTCATTGGAGTCAATCTGCTTTTGCAGGTCATCGAGTTTGGTGCGGGCGTCGTTGTAGGCGCTCGTGGCGGCTTCGATCTTCTGCTGGGCTGCGGAAAGCTGGTCCTGCGTTGCCTGCGAGGCGGCATACGCCGCAACGGGGGAGAGCATCGGCGTGGCCGTCAGCGCAACGGCGAGCGCGGCGCTCGTGATGATACGAGCCGGCTTCGACGCAATGAGCGCTGCGGTGCGATGATTCGAATGCTGCATCCAGTCCCTCTGCAATCAATCGTAGGTTATGGTTCGAACGGTATTCTACTACTGCTTTCGACCTCAACTTGAACCTTAAAGGTTCCAAAGGGTCAAGTTGAACTTGAGGCTTTGGCTTTGACCTGCAGTTATGATGAATTGTTGAGAAACCATAGAGTTCAACTTTAACGTTACAGAGCCCTGTTTGAGAGGAGTTTTGGGCTGTAAAAGCTATCTCAACGTGGGGTTTTATAACTACAGCGTGCCCTTCTGGCGAGCCTGCTCAATCTCTTCGAGGGCCTCGGCAGGGGTGAACGAACAGGTGCCGTCGCCGAGTTTGATTACCTGGATATCATCGCCGGCGTAGACCTCTCCACCCTTTAGTACCACGCCAAAAACGCCCTCGTGGGGAAAGATGCAGTCGCCGGCAAGATAGTAGATGGCACAGCGTGTGTGGCAGACCTTGCCGATCTGACTGATTTCGACGATCACGTCGCTTCCAAGCTTGAGCTGCGTTCCCAGGGGGAGCGAGAGCAGGTTGAGGCCCTGGGTTGTGAAGTTCTCGCCAAAGTCGCCCTCGTGCACATCGAGCCCGCGTGCCTCCGCCGTCTGGATGGACTCCGCGGCTAAAAAGAGACCTGGCGGTGCCAATGCCCGGCGTGTGCGTCGGAGGCGAGGCCAAATTGCTCTATAACGGTGTCGTGCCCGTCGGCGACGGGCGACTTGCGCGTGCCCTTGTGTGCCGACGTGTTGATCGAGACGATGCGGGCGGGTCCGTTGTAGGCGTCGTTTGCCGTGCACAGGGGAGCGGTCGCTTTCGCACGTTCCGCCAGCTCGCGCCTCGCGGCATTGAGGATGGGATTATCGGTCGGATGGTCTTGGGGCACGTGTGCGCCTTTCGCTCGAAGATGTCAATACGCTGAATCCTACAACAACGGTAGGTTCATTGCCCATTGTCATACAACGGTGGACGCCGTCTTCGTGCTGGACGATTACGTCGATTGCCATAGATACGGTGGAGCTTTGGGCGCCGGCGGCTTGGCACGCTAGAATAAATCAGTTGCGCAAAGACCGCCCGTTGTGTGGGCAGTTCATGATAGGAAGTTTCCATGGCATTGCAATTTACAGAGCGCGAGTTCATTCCCGTGCTGCTTGGTGGCGACATCAACGCCTATTCGGTGGCGCGCGCCTTCTACGAGGAGTACCAGGTCAAGAGTCTGGTCTTTGGCAAGTATCAGACGGGTCCCGCGTACCGCAGCCAGATTATCGACTACACGCCCAACGTGGATATCGATACCATGCCCGTGATGCTCAAAACCGTCAACGGCATTGCCCAAGCGCATGCCGACAAGACTATTGTCCTTGTGGGCTGCGGCGACAACTATGTCGCTCTCGTGGCTCAAGCCAAGGATGCTCATGAGCTGGCGGATAACATCGTCGCTCCCTACGCGCCCTACAGCATGCTCGAGCAGTGCCAGAAGAAGGAGATCTTCTACGAGCTGTGCGAGAAGCATGGCGTGCCCTATCCGCACACGTTTACCTTTACCAAGGCGATGCTCAATGCCCAGGGTGAGGCGCCTGCCGAAGTGCTCGACCAGATCGATTTTCCTTACCCGATGATTCTGAAGCCTTCTGACGGCATCATGTGGTGGCAGCATGAGTTCGAGGGCCAGAAGAAGGCCTATGAGATTGCCGACCGCGCCGAGCTGGAACAGGTCATTCGCGACTCGTATGCCAGCGGCTACACCGACGACCTGATCTTGCAGGATCGCGTGCCCGGCAACGACGAGTACATGCGCGTGCTCACCAGCTATTCCGACCGCAACGGTAAGGTCCGCATGATGTGCCTGGGCCATGTGCTGCTCGAGGAGCATCAGCCCCACGGTGTCGGCAACCATGCCTGTATCATTACCGAGCCCAACGACGAGCTCATGGGCGGCGTGCGCAAGTTGCTCGAGGACCTTCACTTTGTGGGCTATTCCAACTTTGACGTAAAGTACGACGAGCGCGACGGCTCGTTTAAGTTCTTCGACTTCAACACCCGCCAGGGCCGCAGCAACTACTATGTCACCAATAGCGGCTTTAACGTTGCCAAGTACGTGGTAGACGAGTACGTGTTCAACCGCCCGTTTGAGCCAGAGTTTGTGACGGCGCAGGACGAGGCACTGTGGATGGTCGTCCCCATGGGCGTCGTCGACAAGTATGTCAAGGATCCCGAGCTGCGCGCTAAGGTGCATCGCTTGGATAGGGAGGGCAAGGGGGCCGACCCTTCGTTTATGAAGGGCGACTTTGTCTTTAACCGCTGGCTGCGCATGTGGCACACCAAGCTGCGCCACTTTAAGCTGTTCAAGACGTATTACAAGTAGATGAGCGCGGTGCCCGTCCGGTTTGCATCGGGCGGGCGCGGGTATGATACGCGCAATTGCGCAAGCGTCACCAAGGAGGCGGCGATGGAAAAGCTGGGAGTTATCGGCGGCATGGGCGCCGAGGCCACGTCGTATTACTACGACCAGGTGGTGCGTCATACGGCTGCTGCCTGCGATCAGGAACATATCGACATGGTGGTGCTCTCCAAGTCGACCATGCCCGACCGCACGTTGGCCATTAAGACCGGCGAGCATGCCAAGCTGCTGGCGACCATGAAAGAGTGTGCCCAGGCACTCGAGTCGCTGGGCTGTGCGCACATTGCCATTCCCTGCAACACGTCGCACTACTTCTACGACCAGATCCAGTCGTTTACGAAGGTGCCGATTATCCACATGCCGCGTGAGTCGGTGCGCTATGCTCTGGCCGGTGCGGTGATGGGGGAGTGCGAGTTCGACCCCAACCTGAGTATGCCGGCCGAGCCGGTGCACAAGATTGGCATCATGGGCACCGACGGAACCGCGGGCGCGGGTGTCTACGGCCGCGAATGTAAGGCTGCGGGTGTTAAGGTTGTCTATCCCAGCGAGAAACGTCAGAACGATGTGATGTCGCTTATCTACGATGATGTGAAGGCCGGACGTGAGCCCGATATGGATAAGTTCGACCGCGTGATGTGGGAGTTCGCCCGTAGCGGCTGCGACCGCGTCATTCTGGCCTGCACCGAGCTCTCGGTGTTGCAAAAGTACCGAGAGATGCCCGAGATCACCCTCGACGCCATGGATGTCCTGGTGCGCGAATCCATCATCCGTAGCGGCGCTCCCTACCGCCTCTAGCTTCCGACCTGTCAAAAAGGGACAGGTTAATTTTGGTAGGTTTTATCTGGTGAAACAGTAAGGCCTCGGCTCGTTTGGTGCGAGCCGAGGCCTTTTGCGTTGGGCGGTTGCTGTCAGTGGTGAACTAGAACAGGAAGCCGATGGCGATGAGGGCGATGCTGACGATGAGCACGGCGATGTCTAGCCCCTTGATGGGGTAGCGCTTGTACGAGCTGGCGCGCGTACGCAGATAGAAGCCGCGCTGTTCTGCCGCCAAGGCTGTGGCATCGGTCTTGCCCACGCTCGAGATGAGCAGTGGCACACACAGTGGCAGCATGAGCTTAAGCTTCTTGATGGGGTTCTTGGTGTCGTACTCGACGCCGCGTGCGGTCTGCGCCTCCATGATGGCGTTCATCTCCTGACCAAACACCGGCACAAAGCGCAGCGCCGTGGTAAAGGTGAAGGCATAGCGATACGGCACGTGCAGCACCTCGACGCAGGCGTTGGCAAGGTCGTTGAGCTTGGTCACCATGAGCATGAGGATGAGCGGTAACGCCACACCCAGCAGGCGCAGGCAGGCCTTCGATCCTGTGACGAAGCCCGTGTCGGTGATAAAACCCCACACCACGTTGCCATCGCGCATAAAGGCCAGCTGGAGCACCAGCATGATAAGCGCGAGCGGAATCAGCAACTTGAGCAGCGAGAACAGACGGTCGATGACGCCGGCATAGGCGCCCAGCGCAAGGGCGAGTGCCAAAAAGCCCAGCAGCGCCACGTAGGTGTCGGACAAGAAGATGCCGACGATGATGGCGGCGGCGAGGCCCAGTTTGACGACGGGATTCAGGCGATGCAGCAGCGTATCGCCCGGCATGTAGTCGATGACGTTAACCACGGTGGACCATCTCCTTGGTAATTCGAACGACATCGGTGACCTCGCTCACCTGCGCAAAAGCGGGCGAGACGGAAGATGCCAGACGGCGCGAGAGTTCGATGACCTGGGGCGGCTCAACGTAGGCATGCTGCATGAGTTCGATGTTCGAGAACAGCTCGTGCGTGCGGCCGCGGTCGAGGATGCGACCGTCGGCCATTACCACAATGCGCTCGGCAAAATCCGAGACGACTTCCATATCGTGGCAGACCATGATGACGGCGCAACCGCGCTCGGCCATGGTGCGTACCGTTTCCATCACGGTCATGCACTCGCGGTAGTCCAAGCCGCTCGTGGGCTCGTCGAGCACGACGATCTTGGGCTCAACCACTACGACGGAGGCAAGTGCCACCATTTGTCGCTGGCCACGCGAAAGCGAGAACGGTGCCTCGTCGGCGGGCAGACCAAAGCGGTCGATGACCAGCTGGGCGCGACGCAGAGCCTCGGCACGGTCCATGCCGCCCAGCTCCAAGCCAAAGGCGACCTCGTCGAGCACGGTATCCTTGCAGATCTGGCGGTCGGGGTTTTGGAAGACCGTTGCGTCCTCGCGGGCGATACGGCTCGTGGGGACCGCGGCAGTATCCAGGCCCGTAACGCGCACGCTGCCCGAGGCGGGCTTAAGCAGG
>CABTZM010000015.1 GCA_902489295.1 uncultured Collinsella sp. | reverse complement strand
GGGCCCGCCGCAGAGCACCCACAGACCGCAGGGACGGGAGCAGCTATACTACTCTCAGTAGTTAAGGGTCGCGGATCCGCCGCGTCACCGCTCTCAACAGGAGGTCTATGTTTATGGCAGATCAAAAGCCGGTTGTCGGGATCATCATGGGTTCCAAGTCCGATCTGGGCGTTATGGAAGGTTGCACCGCCGAGCTCGAGGCGCTGGGCGTGCCCTATGAGCTTGTCATTGCGAGCGCACACCGCACACCGGCGAAGGTCCACGAGTGGGCCTCGACTGCTGCCGACCGCGGCATAAAGGTGATCATTGCCGCCGCCGGCAAGGCCGCTCACCTGGGCGGTGTCGTGGCTGCCTTTACGCCGCTGCCAGTTATCGGCGTGCCTATGAAGACGAGTGACCTGGGCGGTATGGATTCGCTGCTGTCGATGGTGCAGATGCCTTCGGGCGTGCCCGTGGCCTGCGTTGCCATCAACGGTGCCAAGAACGCCGCCATCTATGCCACGCAGATTCTGGGTGCTTGCGACCCCGAGTACCGCAAGGTTATCGAGAAGATGAAGCAGGAGATGGCTGACGCCTAAGCGTTCCGCCGTTTCACCGCAGTATAAGGAGAGCCATGTCCGATTATCAGGGAAAACGATTCAAGGCTTCTCAGATTCCCGATCCGTCGAAGCCGGGTGCTGCCCATGCGGCGCAGCAGGGTCGGACATCCTCTCCTCAGCAGCCGCGCGCGCCGCGCCCCGTGACACCGGCGACGCATCGTCGACAGGACGCGCCGGCCGCATATCGTCCTTCGTCTTATAGCTCCGCTAAGAAGCCGCCCCGGTCTTCATCGCATGCCGCGCCGTCGGATTACACCGAGCCGCCGCGCAAAAAGCGCCGCTCCATTATTCCCATTCTGCTCATCATCATCGGTATCGGCATGATTGTCGCCGCCGCTATCTTTATTAATGCCCAGATTGGCTATAAGCAGGCGAGCGATTCGTATCAGAAAATCGAGAAGCAATATGTAAGCGATAAGGACGCCAGCGGCGTGCCGATTATCGACTTTGATGCGCTTGCTCAGACGAACCCCGAGATTGTGGGTTGGATTTACGTGCCGGGAACCAACATCAACTATCCCGTGGTGCAGACCAACAACAACTCCAAATACCTCAACACGCTGTTCGACGGAACGGCTAACGCGTCCGGTGCCATTTTCCTGGATAGCGATGACACCGCGCCGGGAATGGTCGACCAGCAGACCACGATCTACGGCCACCATATGAACGATGGGTCGATGTTCAACGTGATTTCGGATACGACTGACCAGGCAACGTTCGATAGCATTGAATATGTGTACTACATCACGCGCGATGCGACGTATAAGCTGCGTCCGCTGGCGACCAAGGTGGTCGAGGACACGTATGCCAAGGCGCGCACGACCAATTTTGAGGGCGACGACGGACTCAAGAACTACCTGTCCGAGATGCTCGACGGCGCTTCTGCCGTGGCGAGTGATGCCACCGATCGTGCCGCTTCGGCAACTAAGGTTGTAACGCTTGTGACCTGCCGTTCGCTGTCGCTGAGCAACACACGCGCCGTCATGGTGCTCACGCCGGTCGAGGAATAAGTTGTTCGAGAGTAGCTAAAAAGGCCCCGTCCCAAATTGGCTACTCGACGACGGTAAGGGAGAAATGATGCTCGAGAGTGGCAAATTGATGCCTTCGATTGATGCTTGGCTGCGCGAGGCCAAGGCCGATGCTTCGGCGGCAGGCTGTGGGATGTATCTGACGCATAACGGTGTGGTGCGCGCGACGCCCAAGGCCGAGGTGCGCGGAGTCGAGACCGATGGCGTGGCACCAGGCCACAGGGTGGGCGGCATGGTCTTTGACTACGATGCCGAAAAGGTACGGTCTGCTATCGAGGCCACGCGCGCGATGCCGGGTATCGGCTATGTGCGCGTGTGGCTGGCAAGCGGCGAGCTTGCCGTAGGTGACGACATCATGCTCGTGCTCATCGGCGGGGGCATTCGCCCGCACGTGGTCGATGCGCTGCAGGCGCTCGTTGGCACCATCAAGAACGAATGCGTGAGTGAGGTCGAGCGCGAGGCGTAGAGGCTTGCGTCGATAGAAGGATCGTTTATAAAAATGCCCACCGGTACGTGTGATACCGGCGGGCATTTTGCGTTTTGGGCGCGGTGAGCGCTACACGCGCGTCGCATCCTTGGGGCTCATGGTCATGCTCTGGAAGCGGTTTTTCATGTATTCGTTATCGAAGTGCTCTCCGTAGAACTGTGCGACGGGAATGTCCGGCTCCGTGCCGTTAACGCGCTGGTACCAGTAGTCGAGCGACTGCAGCGTCATGACGCCGTCGACCAGCATGATAACGGTAAAGATGACGGTGGCCGAGTAGCGGCTCTTCCAGGGGATCTTGTTGATAAGCTTAAGCAGCCTCGGCAGCAGCAGCTTGATCCAGATGAGGCCGCCCAGGCCCCACAGGCAGGCGAAGCCCGTGCAGGTGCGTCCGCCCGTGAGGACCACGAGCGGATCGGGTAAACCGAACAGCGTTATGTGCGAGTAGCTCCACGAGACCACGCCAAACGCGGTCTGCATAAACCAGCCCACGAACACCTCAAAACTGGCGCCGAGCAGGGCGCTCACCAGGAAAATGATGATGGGGTTCTTTTTGTAGAAGCGGTTAAGCACCATGGTCATGAGCACGGCGCCAAATCCGTAGATGGGGCTGAAGGGGCCAAACAGCATGCCGGCGCGGTTCTGGTAGACGCCCGGGTCGTCGACCGTCATGTGCCAGATGTCCTCGGCGATCAGGCCGAGTATGCAGCAGACAAAGAACACCCAGAACAGGTTGAAGTAGTTGAGCTTGATGTAGCCCTCGCCGGTTTCATCGCGACCGAGCATGCCCTCGGCGGCGGCGTCGCGGTCGAGCATCTCCTGCAGGCGGCGCTGCAGTTCGCGCTCCTGACGCAGCGTGGGGTCGACGGTTGCCGAAAGTGCAACAAGGATGCCGAGCTGGATCGCGGGACGCAGTAGGAAGGGCCCGATGCCCTGGAGCATCACGTCGACCAAAAGCTCGACGACGGTGAATGCAATAAGGATGTAGGACAGGCGGGCGGCGTTGCGGCGCTGGTTTTTGATAAGGTCCAGGCCAAAGATGATTAGGATGACGGCACTTGCCGCAGAGAGCATGATGCCGGCGACGATAAGGCCGACTGCGACGAGCGTGTTGTCGCCGAGCTTTTCGGTGGCGTTGCCGTTAACAAGTGCCGTGATGACCTGCCACATAAAGGCAGCGACCGACGGGAGCGTGCCCACGCCGGAAAGGATGCACAGGACAGCGTACACCTTAATGATGAGGGGGATCTTCTTGACCTCCGTGGCGCTGGGGACGCTGGGGTCGAGTTCGTTTCGATCCATACAGAACCTTTCTCGCTTTGTTGTAGGTTATAAGGATACGCCGCCGACCTGCCAAAAGACAGGACGAACGTCCCAATTGCAACAATGTAAGCCCTAACGGCGGGCGAGACGCGCCGCAACGGAAGCATGCGGGATCGTCGGTCCCGAGGCGATTGCCCAATAAAATGTTTGGCTGCAAAACGGATTATTAGCTCGGTGGGCTTTTAAAAAGCGCTGCTCATGCGCTGGGGAGCACGTCGCGCCGTGCGTATAATAAGGCGGGTAACGCCAAAAATACGAGGCTCTGAGGGGATACCATGTCTCAAGAAACCATCCGCGCGGCCGAGCGTGCCGCGGGACAGGTGAACACCATGTCGACGTATGATCCGGACTCCGACCAGCTGCATGAGGAATGTGGCATTTTCGGCGTATGGGCGCCCGATCGCGACGTGGCTCGACTGACGTACTTTGGCCTGCGTGCACTGCAGCACCGTGGCCAGGAATCGGCGGGAATCGCCGTGGGTGACGGTGGCACGGTTATGGTCCGCAAGGATCTGGGCCTGCTCGACCGCGTGTTCTCCAATGCCGACCTGTCGACGCTCTCCGGCCAGCTGGCCGTGGGTCATGTGCGCTACGGCACCGCCGGCGCCAAGAGCTGGGAAGCCTCTCAGCCGCACCTCTCTACCATCAACAGCGTCATTATCGCGCTTGCTCACAACGGCACCCTCGTCAACACCGACGAGCTGCGCCGCCAGCTGATCGAGCTGGGCGTGCCATTCCTCTCCAATTCGGATTCCGAGGTCGCGACCAAACTCATCGGCTACTTTACCCAGCGTACGGGCCATCTGCGCGAGGGCATTCGCAAGACCATGGAGCTCGTGCGCGGCGGCTACGCCATGACGCTCATCAACGAGCAAGCGCTCTACGCATTCCGCGATCCACATGGCATTCGCCCGCTCGTGCTGGGCAAGCTGGTGGACGAGGGTCTGGACCAGGCCGATGCCGCAGCCGTTTCGCAGCTGCCGTCGCAGGACGGCGCCGCTACGGTCGACTCCGCCGTCCGTGTCACGCGCGCCGGCGGCTGGGTCGTTGCTTCCGAGACCTGCGCACTCGACATCGTGGGTGCCGAGTACGTCCGTGACGTCCGTCCCGGCGAGATTTTGCGCATCAGCGCCGAGGGTCTGGTATCCGAGCAGGGCGTGCCTGCAGCCGAAGAGCCCGCCAACTGCATCTTTGAGCAGGTCTACTTTGCCCGCCCCGACTCCATCATGAACGGCAAGAGCGTTTATGCCTGCCGTTACGACATGGGTCGTCAGCTGGCACATGAGGAGCCCGTCGAGGCCGACCTGGTCATCGGCGTGCCCGACTCCGGCCTGCCGCCCGCGGAGGGCTATTCGCACGAGAGCGGTATTCCCTTTGGCGAGGGCCTTATCAAGAACCGCTACGTGGGCCGTACGTTTATCGAGCCCACGCAGGAGCTGCGCGCCATGGGCGTGCGCATGAAACTCAACCCGCTGCGCGACAACATCGAGGGCAAGCGCCTGGTCGTCATCGACGACTCCATCGTGCGCGGCACCACCATGGTGCAGCTCGTCAAGATGCTGCGCAACGCTGGTGCCAAGGAGATTCACATCCGCATCAACTCGCCCGAGGTCATCTGGCCGTGCTTCTACGGCATCGATACCGACGTGCAGTCGCAGCTTATTAGCGCCAACAAGACGGTCGACGAGATTTGCGAGTACATCGGCGCCGATTCGCTGGCCTTCCTTTCGGTCGAGGGCCTGCTGAAGGTCATGCCCAAGGACGGCTACTGCGATGCGTGCTTTACCGGCCGCTACCCCGTGGCGATTCCCGAGAGCTTTGGCCGCGATAAGTTTATGGAGGGCTTTAAGCCCCGCAACCTGGATAAGCCGCTGCACTTTGACGACGACGCCGTGGTCGAGAAATACGACGATCGCAGCTGGGAAGAGGAGCACGGCGAGGCCTAAAACCTGCCATACGGGGACAGGTTTATTTTGGTAGGTTTTACCTGCTGTTTTGTTGATTGAACGGTGTGTGCTGTTATGGCATGCACCGAATCGAGGACAACTATGAGCACCGTTTGGCGCCCGCGCGGCGCCACGGTAGTGGGAGAGGAAGGCTCAGATGAGCGACAGCAAGCATGTGACGTATGAGGATGCCGGCGTCGATACCGCTGAGGGCGGCCGCGCCGTCGACGCGATTAAGCAGATGGTCAAGGACACCAATCGCCCCGAGGTTATCGGCGGCATCGGCGGCTTCGGTGGCCTGTTCTCGGCTGCCGCGCTTAAGGATATGGAAGACCCGATCCTGATCAGCGGTACCGACGGCGTGGGCACCAAGCTCGTGCTCGCCCAGATTATGGACCGTCACGAGACGGTGGGCCAGGACCTGGTCGCTATGTGCGTCAACGACATTCTGGCTTCGGGCGCCGAGCCGCTGTTCTTCCTGGACTACGTTGCCATCGGTCACATCGAGGCCGAGCACATGGCAAAGATCATCAAGGGTGTGGCCGACGGCTGCAAGCTCGCGGGCTGCGCGCTCGTGGGCGGCGAGATGGCCGAGCACCCTGGCGTCATGGCTCCCGCCGACTACGACCTCGCCGGCTTTACCGTGGGCGTCGTCGACCGCCCCAAGATGCTCGACCCCGCGAACGTCCGCCCCGGCGACGTGATTCTGGGCCTGCCCTCCACCGGCGTGCATTCCAACGGCTACTCGCTCGTGCGCAAGGTCATTGGCGTCGACGGCATTAAGCCGGGCACGCCCGAGGCCGCCGCTAAGGCCGAGGAGCTGAGCCGTCCGCTCGAGGAGCTCGGCGGCGCATCGCTGGCAGACGCTCTGCTGGCTCCCACGCGCATCTACGTCAAGCCGATCCTGGAGCTGCTGCGCGGCGGCGCCAACGTTCATGCCATTGCCCACATCACTGGCGGCGGTATTACCGAGAACCTCAACCGCGCGCTCGCCGACGACGTCGACGCTGTGGTCACCCGCAACGGTGCCGAGATGGGTTGGGACGTTCCGCCCGTCATCACCTACGTGTCGCGCCAGGCCGAGCTCGCGCCCAATGAGGCATGCAAGACCTTCAACATGGGCGTTGGGCTGTGCCTGATCGTCGCCCCCGAGGACGAGGCCGCGGTTACCGAGGCCCTGGTCGCGCTGGGCGAGAAGCCGTTCCGCGTGGGCGAGTGCGTCGAGGGTTCCGGTAAGGTCGTGTACTCCGATGAGCGCTAACGAGCAGATGGCTGCCGCCGAGGGTCTGGGCTTTGTGCCCTACACCCGTCCGACCGGCACCGATACGGCCGAGCCGCTCAAGATCGGCGTGCTCATCAGCGGCTCCGGCACCAATCTGCAGGCGCTGATCGACCTGATCGCCGCCGGCAAGCTCAATGCTTCGATTGAGCTCGTGGTGTCGAGCCGTCCTTCGGCTAAGGGTTTGCAGCGCGCTGAGCGCGCGGGCATCCAGACGCTCACGCTGTCCAAGGATGTCTACGCCGACCCCATCGCCGCTGACGAGATCATCGCGCACGAGCTGCTCGAGCGCGGTTGCGAGTATGTGGTCATGGCCGGCTACATGCGCATGGTGCACACGCCGCTGCTGGCGGCGTTTCCCAACCGCGTGGTCAACTTGCATCCGGCGCTGCTGCCGAGCTTTACCGGTGCGCATGCGATTGACGATGCCTTTGCGCGCGGCGTCAAGGTAACTGGCGTGACCGTGCATTTTGCCAACGAGATCTACGACAACGGTCCCATCATCGCCCAGCGTGCGCTGGCTGTTGAGGAGGGCTGGGATGTCGACACGCTCGAGGAGCACATCCACGCGATTGAGCACGTGCTGTATCCCGAGGTCGTGCAGATGCTCGCCGACGGCCGCGTCCACGTGTTGGAGAGCGGCAAGGTCGCAATTGACGCGCCTCGCGGCTAGCGGCGCACAGTACAATTTAGCCGAGTAGTCAGGGTGGTCATTGGCGCCAAGGCGCGCGTGGCCACCTTTTGTTTTAGGTAGTCACCTGCGACGTTCTTTAACGACTAGTCATTCAAGAACGCCGCAGGTGACTAGATGAGAGAGGTGAGCGCATGGCGGATAACGAAGCGCTGTTTACGCCTGAGCTGGTGTTTTTTGATTGGGAGTGTGCAACGCCGGATGAGGTGTTTGCGCGGTTCGAGGGCGAGCTTGCACCACGTGGCTACATTGCGTCCGGTTGGCTCGACGCCGTTCGCACGCGCGAGGATGCCTATCCCACGGGTCTTGCCATGCCGGCGGCAAACATTGCCATTCCGCATACCGATCCGGGGTTTGTGGCCAAGCCCTATATCGCGGTGGTGAAGCCCGCCGCGCCCGTGACATTTAACGCTATGGCTGGCATGGGCGCTCCGGTGCCGGCGCAGATCGTCATCAATTTGGGTATTGCCGAGCCGGGCGGCCAGGTCGAGGCCCTGCAGGCGCTCATGAATATCTTTATGGACGCCGATGCCGCAGCCGACGTGCTCGGCCAGACCACGCCCCAGGGCATGGTCGACGCCATCCGCCGTCACTTCTAAGGTGGGGCTAAGCCGGCACTTGGGGACTGTCCCTAACTGCCGGCTGCCAGAGCTGTCCCCTTTGCACCAAAATGGTGCAGATTAACCTGTCCCCAACGCACCAAGCGTGCCGCGGGGGCTGCGTTGTGACACAATGGCGTTTGTTCGATTCGTTATGCGAAAGGCCAACTATGGCAAATAAGAAAAAGAACTCCGAGGCCGCGCCGACGCCCGAGCAGCAGGCCCGCGCTGCCTCCAGCTCTCGCAAGAAGCAGCGCAAGACGTACGTGTCTAAGACCGTCAAGATCGTCCTGGTGGTCATCGGCGTGCTGGCGATGCTGCTTTCCGTCTCGGCGATGGCGTGCTCCGGCCTTATGTCGCAGGCCGAGGACACCTCGGGCTACAAGCTGACCGGCGGTGTTGCTGCTACTATCAACGGCACCAACCTCACCGAGGACACCGTGACCAAGCAGATCATGAGCATGCGCACGTCCTACGGCTACACCAAGGATAAGGATTGGGCGCAGTATCTGGTTGACAACGACCTCACGCCCAAGAAGTACCGCAAGCAACTCATCGACTCCTACACGCAGCAGATTCTGCTTCAACAGGCACAGAAGGAGAATGGCGTGACGGTGTCGGACGAGGAAGTCGAGAAGGCTTGGAAGGACGCGTGCAAGAGCGCGGGCGGTGCCAAGGCCTTTAAGAAGACCCTCAAGACCTACGGCTATACCGAGGATACCTACAAGGATTCGCTCAAGGAGAGTCTGGCGCAGCAGAAACTCAAGGATGCCGTCGCGCCCACGAGCAAGCCCAAGGACAGCGAGATTGTCGATTACATCAACGAAAACCTGTCCAGCTACAACGACGCCCGTCGCTCGTCGAACATCCTGATCAAGGTTGATTCCGACGCTTCCGACGAGGACAAGGCCGCCGCCAAGGCCAAGGCACAGGAGTGCCTGGACAAGATCAACTCCGGTGAGCTGAGCTTTGAGGACGCCGTGGAGCAGTACTCCGAGGACACCGGTTCCAAGGAGAAGAAGGGCGATGTGGGCTGGGATAAGCTCACCACCTTTGTCGACAGCTACCAGACGGCGCTCGAGGGGCTCAACAAGGGCGATGCGAGCGACGTGGTCGAGTCGACCTATGGCTACCACATCATCAAGTGCACCGACTACTTCCATGTCGATAATCAGGTTGATGACATCAACCAGGTGCCCAAGGCCATCAAGAAGTACGTCTCCAACGTGGTGAAGACGCAGGCGGCCAGCACCGCGTACAGCGAGTGGCTAGAGCAGTACAAGAAGGATGCCGACATCACCGTCAATCCCATGCCCAAAGACGTGCCATACAACGTCAGCCTGAAGGGCGTCACCAAGAGTTCGACCGACGATTCGTCGACGACCGAGTAATCATGGGGCGGTGCTCGCGCGAGTGCCGCCCACGCTATTGAGGAGGATTTGCAGATGACCAACGAAGAGCTGCAGAAGGAAATGATCGCTGCCATGAAGGCCAAGGACAAGGTTCGCCTGTCCATCATTCGCCAGGTTAAGGCCGAGGTGAAGAATATCGAGGTTAACGAGCGCCGCGATGTGACCGAGGAAGACGTCAACAGCATGATCAAGCGTCTGATCAAGCAGACGAGCGAGACGCTGGAGATGTCCATCAAGGCCGGCACCGACCAGGAGCGTACCGATAACCTGACCGAGCAGGTCAAGATTCTGGAGAGCCTGCTGCCCGCGCAGGTTTCGGGCGAGGAGCTCGAGGCCCTGATCGAGCAGGTCATCGCCGAGCTGGGCGCGACCTCTAAGAAGCAGATGGGCCAGGTCATGGGCGCGCTCGGCAAGGCCACCGGCGGCAACTTCGATAAGCCTGCCGCGGCAAAGATCGTCGGAGCCCGCCTCGCGTAGGGGCCGAGCGGTACACAGTTGAGGCTGAGGGGGCGTGACCATTGCGGTCGCGCCCCTTTTTGTTGGCCGATGAAGGGCGCCTCCCCTGGCTGGTCATTGGGTGCTCATTGGGGACAGACTTAAATGAGTGCCCAATGAGCAGGCACTCATTTAAGTCTGTCCCCAATGAGTGGGTTAAAGGTTGCGGGTTCTTTACGGGAATGTAGTGTGGGCTGCGGAAACGTGGTTCTTTCCGTACAATAGTTCAACTCGTGTAAACGCAGGGAAGGGACATTCATGGCAGACATGATCGAGATCAAGCATCTCAACAAGTACTTTGGCGACCTGCATGTGCTCAAAGATATCAATCTCACCGTCAAGCGCGGCGAGAAGCTCGTAATGATCGGGCCTTCCGGTTCGGGTAAGTCGACGCTCATCCGTTGCGTCGATTATCTGGAGGAGCCCACGTCGGGCGAGGTCGTCATCGACGGCACGCCGCTCACCAAAAAGAATCACCTGGAGATGGCTCGCAAGTACAGTTCCATGGTGTTTCAGCAGTTCAACCTGTATCCCAACATGACGGTGCTCGGCAACCTGACGCTCGCACCCATCAAGCTGCAAAAGAAGAGCAAGGAGGAGGCGACCGAGATTGCCATCGCCGCGCTCAAGCGCGTCGGCATGGCTCATAAGGCCGGCGAGTATCCGCAGAATCTCTCGGGTGGTCAGCAGCAGCGCATCGCCATTGCCCGTGCCCTGTGCACCAAGCAGCCCATCATCCTGTTTGACGAACCGACCTCGGCGCTCGACCCCGAGATGGTCCAGGAGGTTCTGGACGTTATGATTGAGCTCGCGCAGGAGGACATCACCATGATCTGCGTGACGCATGAGATGGGCTTTGCGCGCCAGGTGGCCGACCGCGTCATCTTTATGGAGGACGGCCGCATTCTGGAGGAGGGCACGCCCGAGCACTTCTTCGATAACCCCGAGAACCCGCGCTGCCGCGAGTTCCTGTCCAAGATTCTGCACTAGGCGCGGTGATGGACATGACGGATATGACGAGGGCGGCCGTGTCGCGCCGTCACTTTTTGCAGCTGGCTGGCGCCGGCATGCTTGCGCTGACGGGGACCGCGCTTACCGGTTGCGGCAACTCCACCAGCGGCGAGGGCTCCGACAAGGGGTCCAAGCTTGCGGCCATTAAGTCGCGTGGCCATCTGAATGCCGGCGTTAAGAAGGACGTTCCCGGCTATGGCTATTACGACACCGCCAAGGGCCGCTTTGAGGGCATGGAAGTTGATTTGTGCTACCAGATCGCTGCTGCCGTCTTTGGCGTGAGTTACAAGGAGGCCCGCGCCCAGGAGCTTGTCGAGTTTACCGATGTAACGCCCAAGACGCGCGGCCCGCTGATCGATAACGGCCAGCTTGACGTGGTCGCGGCGACCTACACCATCACCGACGAGCGCAAGAAGAGCTGGGATTTCTCGACGCCGTACCGCACCGACTACGTGGGACTCATGGTCAAGAAGCGTTCGGGCTTTACCTCGATTGAGGATCTGGACGGCAAGGTCATTGGCGTGAGCCAGGGTGCTACCACGCAGGGCCTGATCGAGCAGATGATCAAGGACAACGGCTTTAGCTGCAAGCCCGAGTTTAGGGCCTTTAGCGGCTACCCCATCATCAAGAGTTCGCTCGACGCTGGCAATATCGACGTCTTTGCCATGGACCGCTCCACGCTGGCCGGTTACATGAACGAGACCGTTGAGCTGTTGCAGCCCGAGGTCAAGTTTGGCGAGCAGGGCTACGGCGTGGCGACCAAGAAGGGCTGCGACCTTTCGGCCGTGGTCGATCAGGTGATTTGCGATCGCCTGGCCGATGGCTGGCTCGACCAAGAGGTCAAGACCTGGGGTCTTGTGTAGGCGCATCGTCCAAGGAAGGAATCAAATGCTCGAAGGATTATTTGACGCCGACCGTTGGTCGACGACATTTCAAAACATGGGGCCCTTCTGGGAGGGCTTTGGCGTGACGCTGCAGGTGGTCGTTGCCGGTCTGCTGCTGTCGCTGGTGCTGGGCACGCTGCTGGGTGTGTTCTCTACCACTCGCTCGCGCGTGCTGCGCGCCATAAGTCGCGTGTACGTGGAGTTTTACCAGAACACCCCGTTGCCCGTACAGGTGCTCTTTATGTACATGGCCGGTCCGCAGTTTTTGCAGGCCATAACCGGTGCCGACCAGCCGGTGCGTATCGCGCCGTTCGTGTTGGGCTTCTTGGGCGTGGGCCTGTATCACGCGGCCTACATTTCGGAGGTCATCCGCACCGGTATCGAGGCGGTTCCGCGCGGTCAGATGGAGGCGGCCCAGAGCCAGGGCTTCACCCGGGCGCAGGCGTACTGGTACATCGTGCTGCCCCAGACATTCAAGATCATTCTGCCGCCGCTGTGTAACCAGGCGCTCAACCTGGTCAAGAACACGTCGGTGCTGGCGCTTGTGGCCGGCGGCGACCTTATGTACCGTTCCGACAACTTTGTGAGTCTGTACGGTTACCTGCAGGGATACATCGTCTGCTGCCTTATGTACTTCATCATCTGCTTTCCGCTCGCCATGCTTGTGCAGTGGCTCGAGCGCCGCTCCAAGGAGCGTCCGCGCGGCGTGAGCCTAGCCGAGCTGGGGCTCGACAACGTAGAGGAGGCCTAGCGCATGGAAATCTTCAACGCGACCAACCTGCTCTACATTTGGGGCGGCTTTGTTAAGACGATCGAGATCTCGGCGCTGTCGATTTTTTTCTCGCTCATCTTTGGCACGGTGCTGGCGCTCGTTAAGAGCTATGCGCCCCGCCCGTTCCGTATTTTGGTGAGCGCCTATATCGAGCTGTTCCGCTGCACGCCGAACCTGCTGTGGATCCTGTTTATCTACTTTACGGTGCAGGGTTTGGACATTGTGATTTCGACCATTGCCTTTACGCTGTTCACCAGCGCTGTTATGGCCGAGATTGTGCGTGGCGGTCTCAACTCGATTCCGCGCGGCCAGTTTGAGGCAGCGCAGAGCCAGGGCTTCGGCTTCTTTGCCACCATGCGCTACATCATTCTGCCGCAGACGTTTAAGACGATCATTCCGGCGCTGTTTAGCCAGTGCACGACCGTCATCAAGGACAGCTCGTATCTTTCGGGCATTAACGTGGCCGAGCTCATGTACACGGCAAACGTCGTGATGGCCCACGCGATCGACCTGTCGCAGGTGCTTATGCTCTACGGCCTGGTGTTTGCGATGTACTTTGTGCTCAACTTTGGTATCTCGCTGCTGGTCCGAGCCTATCAGCGCCGCATCGTGGCCGCATAGTCCTGCTTCCCCAAGCACGGCACCTTGCCCCTCAATCGTCGCTTGCGTACATTTAGTACGCGGCGCTCCTCTTTCGGGGCAATCTGCCGCACTTGGGAAACCAGGACGGTCGTAAGTGACAAAATGGGAATCAGGAATCGCCTATTTCTCATTTGCTAGAAAGGAATCGCGATGAGCGATCTGGAGAATAAGAAGAATCCTGTGGTCATTACCATCGCGCGCGACTTTGGCGCCGAGGGCCACGAGATTGGTCGCATGCTTGCCGACGAGTTGGGGATTCCGCTGTACGATAACGAGCTGCTGGTGCGCGCATCGCTGCGCGCGGGCGAGTCGCTCGATAAGATGGCCGCCTACGACGAGCGTCTGGCCGTGGAGAACATGGCGTTCCTACCCGACCGCTACGATGCGCGTTCGTACTCGGATAAGTTGTTCCAAAAGATGAGCCAGGTGATTTTGGATCTGGGCGAGACCGAGAGCTGCATTATCGAGGGTCGTCTGTCCGATTATCTGCTGCGCAACAACCCCAACCACATTGCCGTGCTGGTGACAGCCCCCTTTGAGGACCGCGTCGAGATTGTGCGCAAAAAGCGTGGCCTTAACAAAAAGAAGGGCGCCAAGCTGGTCAAACAGCAGCAGAAGGCGCGCGAGGCGTTCTATAAGCGCTACAGTGCCGGCAAATGGAAGATGACGAGCGGTAAGGATATCGTAGTCAACCGCGCCAAGCTGGGCCGCGAAGGCTGCAAGGACGTCATCGCCGCGGCCTACCGCTACAAGGTGGCCCAACTCGAAGGCTAACCGACCAAAACCACCACAAAGGGGACAGGCACCTTTGTGGTGGTGGGACGGCCGGCATAGAAAAAGTCCCCGCCGAGCGTGTGCTCGACAGGGACTTTGCCGTTTAATGGCTAGCGCTGAGGGTGATTACTCGCCCAGCAGGCTCTTGGTGATGGAAGCGGCGGCCTTCTTGCCAGCGCCCATCGCCAGAATGACCGTAGCGGCACCGGTGACGATGTCGCCGCCGGCCCAGATGCGGGGATCGGTGGTCTGGCCGGTCTCCTCGTCGGCGACGATGTAGCCCCACTTGTTGAGCTCCATCTTGCCGCCGATCTTCTTTGCGAAGGGGTTGGCGTTGGTGCCGATAGCCGAGATCGCGACGTCGCAGGGGATCTCCTCGATGGCGCCCTCGATGGGCACCGGGCGACGACGGCCGGACTCGTCGGGCTCGCCGAGCTCCATCTTCTGGACCTTGACGGCGCACACGGAGCCGTCTTCGCCAGCGACAAACTCGAGCGGGGAAACGAGCGGCAGAACCTCGACGCCCTCGGCCTTGGCGTGGTGCAGCTCGGCACGACGGCAGGGCATCTCGTCCTCGGTACGGCGGTAAGCGATGATGGCGTGCTCGGCGCCCAGACGCTTGGCGGTACGGACGGCGTCCATAGCCACGTTGCCGCCGCCAAAGACAACGACGTTCTTGCCGTGCTTGGTGGGGGTGTCGTACTCGGGGAACTTGTTGGCCTTCATCAGGTTCACGCGGGTGAGGTACTCGTTTGCGAAGAAGACGTTGGGCAGGTTCTCGCCGGGGACGTTGAGGAACTTGGGCAGGCCAGCGCCGGTCGCCACGTAGATGGCGTCGAAGCCCTGCTCGAACAGCTCCTCGGCCGTGGCCATGTTGCCCACGACGGAGTTGTACTCAAACTTGACGCCCATGTCCTCCAGGCCGTCAATCTCGCGCTTGACGACCGCCTTGGGCAGACGGAACTCGGGGATGCCGTAGACCAGCACGCCGCCGCCGGTGAAGAAGGCCTCGAAGACGGTAACGTCAAAGCCGTTACGGGCGAGCTCGCCGGCGCAGGTGATGCCGGACGGTCCGGAGCCGACGACGGCGACCTTCTTGCCGTTCTTGGGGGCCATCTTGGGCGTGGAGGCGAGCTCGGGGCGATCACCCAGGAAGCGCTCGAGCTGGCCGATGGCCACGGGCTCGGACTTCTTACCACGGATGCACTTGCCCTCGCACTGGTTCTCCTGCGGGCAGACGCGGCCGCAGATGGCGGGAAGCATGGAGTCCTCGCGGATGGTATCGAGAGCGCCGCCGAAGTCCTTCGCGCGGATCTGCTCGATAAAGCGGGGAATGTTGATGTTGACGGGGCAGCCCTCAACACAGAACGGCTTCTTGCAGTTGAGGCAGCGCTCGGCCTCGGCCAGCGCCATCTCCTCGGTGAAGCCCTTGTCGACGGGGCGGAAGTCGCAGGCGCGCTCGGCAGCCGGCTCCTCGTTATCGGGGGTGCGGGGCGACTTCATATCGGCAACGAAACGACCGTTAACTAGTGGCATGCGCAGCTCTTTTCCTCATAGGCCTTGAGGGACTCGCCCTCTTCGGAACGGTAAGCGGCCTGGCGGGCACGAAGGTCATCCCAGTCGACCAGGGTGGCATCGAAGTCGGGGCCGTCGACGCAAGCGAACTTGGTCACGCCGCCCACCTCGACGCGGCAGCAGCCGCACATACCGGTGCCGTCAACCATGATGGGGTTGAGCGACGCGGTGATGGGGGTATCGTACTTCTGGGCGGTGAGGGTCGAGAACTTCATCATCGGAACGGGGCCGACGCAGAAGACCTGGCTCACGGCCTTGTCCTGCAGCAGGCGCTCCAGCGGAGCGGTGACAACGCCCTGCTCTCCGTAGGAACCGTCGTCGGTGGTGATATGGATGTGGTCCTCGTCGAGGAGCTCGCGGAACTGGTCCTCCATGAGCAGGAGGTCCTTGGTGCGGGCGCCCATGATGGCGTGCACCTCGTGACCGGTCTCGACCAGGTGCTTGGCGACCGGGAAGGCAATTGCCAGGCCGACGCCGCCGCCAATGACGGCGCAGGGGCCCTCGGCCATCTCGGTGGGAACGCCCAGCGGGCCCACGACGTCGCGCAGCGACTCGCCGGCTTCGTAAGTGGACAGCATCTCGGTGGTCTTGCCGATCACCATGAAGATGAACTCGACCCAGCCCTCGTCACCGTTCCAGCCGGCCAGGGTAAACGGGACGCGCTCGCCCGTCTCGTTGGCGCGGACCATGAGGAACTGTCCAGCGTGCGCATGCTTGGCGATTGCGGGCGCCTCGATGCGGAACTTGAACACCTTCTCCGAGAACTGCGTCTTCTCCAGGATCTTATACATAGAACCCCTCTCTTGTTAGGGCCGCCGAACCGTGCCTCCACGGAAATGGACGGTAGCCCGAATAAAACCGTACGCGCACAGGCGTTGTGCAGACATACGGTGCAAATTATACCCTCATGGACATGTCACTTACGTGTGTCTTCGGCGGTTGGGAGCAGGGTTTATCCACTTCGACCTGCCAAAGGGGGAGAGGTTTATTTTGGCAGGTTTTATCAGGCAAAACGGCAAAGGGGGCCGGCCTCGCGCTTCGGTGAGGCCGGCCCCCTTTGGAGCGTTGCATATGTATAGCGGCACAGGGTTTATTGCGACGCAGCCGCCGCGGCGTTTCCGCAGATGAAACCTGCCAAAATAAACATCTCTAAATGGTAGGTTTTAGTGCTTGCCGTTGGCGGAAGCGGCGCCGTTTACGTGATCGCGGGCGTAGATTACGCCGTGGACGATGGCCAGACCGGCGGCATCTGCGGCGCGGGCGCAGGTGTCCTGGAAATCCTCGGCTTCGCGGGCGCGCAGCTGCTTGAGCACGTAGTCTGCCACGGCCATCTTGCCGGGAGGGTTGCCGATGCCGGTGCGGATACGGCTAAAGTCGCGGCTGCCCATCTTGTCGATGATGGAGCGCAGGCCGTTGTGACCGGCATGGCCTCCGCCCACCTTAACACGCACGTCGCCGGCGGGAATATCGAGCTCGTCGTGGATGACGAGCAGCTCCTCGGCCTTGATCTTGTACTCGCGGCAGAGCTTGGAGATGGGCCCGCCCGAGGTGTTCATGTACGACTGCGGCTTGACCAGTACAATCTGGCGCTTGCCGTTCTCTTCCTCGGCATCGTTGATGTTGATGAGCGCGACCTCGGCGCCTGCTTGGTTTTTCCAGTACGTGACGCCGGCCTGACGGGCCAGCTCGTCGATCGCCTTAAAACCGGCGTTGTGGCGGGTCTCGGCATACTCATCGCCAGGGTTGCCAAGTCCGGCAACCATGCGAATCTTAAGCGGCTGTGCAGCTGCCATGTTCATCCTTTCGTTGATTTGTCGCCTGCTATGGTGAGCGACCCTGTTGCCGCTGTCAAATGGAGGGCAATTGAGGTTGTTTGGGGGCGTTTGGACGGCCGTCAAAATCCGAGGTGGACAGTTAGTTCAGATACGTATAAGTTCTGAGGACTCGAATTGCTCAATTCAATGCCGATACGTTGTTTTGGAACTTTAGTTAGTCCATATGACGCTGTTTTGAAGTCTACCCCGCTTTCAAATAGGGCGAATGGTATAGAGATAGCTGCAAAACAGCCTAATTCAATGTGTCTATTTATACGTATTTGAACTAACTGTCCAGCCCTGTTCGACGGCGCACGGGTGATTCGCCGTTTAGACCGGCGCAAGGCCGATTCCGGCCCGCAGAGCGTTGAGCCAAGCGGCCTGACGCTTGCGATAGCCCTTGATGCGATATCGGAATCGGACTCCTGCGAGTCGATGCATCGTTTGGGCGAAGGCTTCGAGTGCAACAAGGTCTTTCATTTGGTCGCGATTGATAACCAGGACGTGGATGCCCATTGCCTTGAGGCCATTATTTCGATTGCCATCGTGGATGCGAGCGTTTTGAAGCTCATGCCCAATTCCGTTGTATTCGTTGTCGACTCCGGCGGCCGGGCAATATAGGTCGCAGATGGCGTAAGGGATGCCGGAGGACATGTTAACCGCAAGAGTGTCGAAGTCGATTCGATAGTTGAGTAGCAGGCCTCCCATGGGCAGGCTGCAACATCCGAATCCGCCAAAGCGCATGGGCGCTCCGAGAACGGCTAACATTAGGGATTCGGCTGGGGATGCAGATCCGGGTCGGGCAAGCTTGACTGCCGTGCGAAACGAGGTGTATGAGCTACTTTTGGCGAAGCGCGCGACCGCCTCGAGATCTTCGATGGTCGTGGCGGGCTCGCATTTGTAGTGCGCCTGTTCGTAGCGGGTTTCGTTCTGCTGTTTGGCTGCCGACTGGCCGCCCAGGCAATCAAGATCGCCCGTCGCTGCGCAGCTATCGCCCTTGTGCCAGATGTCGTCATAGGCGATGGGGTAGGTTGCCTCGGGCGGAAGGGAGTAGGTTCCGAGCAGCTCCATAAGGAGCATCAAGGTTTTGGCGACCGATTCATTTTTAGAACAAAGCATGGCTGTCATGGCAGGAGACGTTGCGTAGATGTCGGCCTCGACGTGCATAATTGCACCTTCAGGAAGCGGAGCGGAGAGAATATGCTGAAGAAGTCGCTTGTCGGGGCGTCTGTTGTCTTCGTTTGAAACGAGAAGATCGAGTAGTTCGGAATCATCTTCATTCCAGGCGTCGAGTATCGAAAGTGCGCCAAAGTCTATCGCGTCATTATTGGGAATGCAGCTAGCCAAGGCCTGTGCTTGCTGTTCACTATCAACGGAGTCCCAGGGTAGGGCAGAGTACGCCCGTCGTGCGCGACGAATTGCGCGGAGGGCGGAGAAATGTGAAATCACGGTCGTCATAGCTATAACGTACTAAGTTGGCGGCAGAATGCGACCGCCATACCGTTCTTTTCGCTCAGCGGGGCGCTGTGCGCCATGAACGGCTGGGTGTTATGAAATCGGTGGAATCGGTTGAGGGGATTGCAGGAAATTGAGCTCTGCCGCGAAGGTTGACGATAGCTACTGGACAGTTAGTTCAGATACGTATAAGGCGACGGGCATTCGAGGCGTTTCTAAGGGCCTTCGAGGGTGATTTGAGGGTAAATATGCGGCGGTTGTACTCGAAAACGATGAGCTTTGGGCGGCATGGCATCCGCCGGGGAGCTCAGAAGGCTCCGAACGGCCCTTTGGGGCTTTAAAAAATACGTATCTGAACCAATTGTCCAGGGAAGGTTGGCGAGGGATAGAAAAAGGGCCGGAAGCGAGCTTCCGACCCTTTAAAAGCATCAAAGATGATGCGATGCGCGTTGGACTACAGCGCGAAGTCGCCGCCGACGAGCGTGGAGACGGGCTCCTCGTGGTAAACGGCGGAGATGGCCTGAGCGAACTCCTCGGCGACCGAGATGGTCTTGATCTTGCCGCCGACCTCGACGGGAATGGCGTCGGTGACGAGGCACTCGACGATCGGGGCGTCGTTCAGACGCTCGATGGCCGGACCGGAGAAGATGCCGTGGGTGGCGCAGACGTAGATGTCGCCAGCGCCCATAGCCTTGAGCTCCTTGACGTTGGCGCACAGGGTGCCAGCGGTGTCGATCATGTCGTCGTTGATGATGCAGGTCTTGCCCTTGATGTCACCGATGATGCCCATGACCTCGGCGGCGTTGTGGCGCGGACGGCCCTTGTGGGCGATGGCCAGGTCGCAGCCGAGCATGTCGGACAGCTTCTTGGCGGCCTTGGCGCGGCCCACGTCGGGGGAGATGACAACCAGGTTGTCGGTGTCGAAGTTCATGTCGTTGTAGTACTGGCCAAACAGCGGCAGTGCGGACAGGTGGTTGACCGGGATATCAAAGAAGCCCTGGATCTGACCCTGGTGCAGGTCGAGGGTGATGATGCGGTCGACACCGGCGCGCTCGAGCAGGTTGGCGACGAGGCGGGCGGTGATGGGCTC
>CABTZM010000014.1 GCA_902489295.1 uncultured Collinsella sp. | reverse complement strand
GCGGAATGTGGGGTCACCGCGCGGTCCGCATCTGATGGTGTCGACGCCAATGGTATATGGATGCGCCATCGACGTCTTCAATTAAGAAGATATCAGTGCGGAATGTTCCGGAGAGAAGCCCCCGTCACGCCCCCGGATTCCCTGCGTTTACGGCCTTGAGGTCGGCGTGGGCGGAGGACTTGGTTGTTGGGAATACGTGTCCCGGTCGCTGTTTCGCGGCTTTGCCGCGAAAGGCGCGCCGCTTTGGGGCGAGTGGAGGATGTGGTTGTTGCAGTGGCTTGTCCCCTTCGCTGTTGCGCTTTTTGCGCGAAAGGCGCGCTACTTTGGGATGGGTGGGGAACGTGGTTGTTGCGGCAACTGATCCCCGCCACAAATTACCCTTGGCATACTTGCGCGAAAGCCTACTGGTGCTACACTTGCAATTGCTGTTTCAGGGCGGGGTGAAATTCCCCACTGGCGGTAAATCGGGCGGTGCTAAAGGGGTGCCGTGGCGCAGGCGAGGTGCCTGCGGCCGAGCCGATGAGTCCGCGACCCGTGTGTGCGTTGGTTCGCATGCCGGCTGAACTGGTGAGATCCCAGTACCAACGGTTAGAGTCCGGATGAAAGAGGCAGGTGATCTTATGTCTGAACAGTCGCAGCATATCCATTTTGAGAACACGAATAGGTGGAGCACCAAACAGCTCGTTACCATGGCGCTGATGTGTGCCTTGGGCGCCCTGTTTATGTACGTGCAGCTGCCTATCCTTCCTTCGGCGCCGTTTTTGACGTATGACCCGTCGCTGGTGCCGGCGATGGTGTGCGGTTTTGCGTATGGTCCTGGCGCCGGTACTGCTGTTGCCGCTATGGCGATTGTTATCCATGCGCTTACCACGGGCGATTGGGTCGGCGCACTTATGAACCTGGTTGCTACGCTGGGCTACATTCTGCCCGCGGCTATCGTGTACCAGAAGATGCATACCTATAAGGGTGCCGTGATTGGCCTAGTGTTCGGTGTCATTGCCGCTACGGCGCTGTCTATGGTCGCTAACCTTACCATTGGCGTATGGTTCTGGTATGGCTCGGTCGATGTGATCGCCCCGCTTATGATTCCTGCCGTGCTGCCGTTCAACCTCATCAAGACCGTGCTCAACTCGGTGTTGACGCTGGCGGTGTACAAGGCGGTCTCTAATCTCATTACGCCCAAGAAGGACCAGGTCAAAGGCCGCGCATGATTGAGTGTCGGGGCGTTTCCTTTAGCTATGACGGTGCCACACCGGCACTCGACGGTGTCGATCTGAACATCGAGGACGGGGAGTTTTTCTGCATCCTCGGTGGCAATGGGTCGGGCAAGTCGACGTTTGCCAAGCATCTGAATGCGCTGCTGCAGCCCGATGCGGGCACGGTACGTATCAACGGTATGGATGCGTCCGATCCCGAGCTGGTCTACGACATTCGTTCGACCGCAGGCATGGTGTTCCAGAATCCCGACGATCAGCTGGTGGCGACGCTTGTCGAGGACGATGTTGCCTTTGGTCCCGAAAACTTGGGCGTGCCATCGGCCCAGATCGCGCAGCGTGTGCGAGATGTGCTGAAGGCCGTGGGCCTGGTGGGCTTTGAGCGCCACGAGACCCATGCGCTCTCGGGTGGCCAAAAGCAGCGCGTGGCGCTTGCCGGCGTGCTTGCCATGGAACCGCGCGTGCTCATATTGGACGAGGCTTCTTCGATGCTCGATCCGCGTGGACGCAAGGGCCTCATGAAGGCTTGCCGCGCGTTGCACGCTCGCGGCATGACCATCGTGATGATTACGCACTTTATGGAAGAGGCCGCCGAGGCCGATCGAGTCGCGGTGTTTCAGGCGGGGCGCGTTGCCATGCTCGGTACGCCCGAGGAAATCTTGACGCGGGCGGACGAACTTGCGCAGCTCAACCTGGACATGCCGGAGTCGTGCCGTTTGGGCATGGCACTTCGTGCGAAGGGCGTACCCGTTTGCGCGCAGGTGCGCGAGGCGGATATGGTTGCCGAGGTTGCGCAGGCCTATACCGAGCGGAGCGGGGCAGGCACTGCGGGGCAGCCTTCCGCGTCCCAGTTGGAAATCGCTGACGGCACTGTTCCGGTAGACAACGAGGGCAACGCGTCGGAGCCCGTCATCGAGCTATCCCATGTTTCGTACAGTTATTCGCTCAGTCCGCGCGAGCGTCGCCGCTGGCATAAGCGCTCGGCCGTTGCGGGCAAATCGAGCAAACAGGCTCTCTGGGGAAACGACCCCAGCAGCCCGTGGGCGCTGCGCGATGTATCGCTGACGGTGCGTCGCGGCGAGTTCCTGGGCTTAGCAGGTCATACCGGTTCGGGTAAGTCGACGCTGGTCCAGCATCTCAACGGTTTGATTCGCCCCCAGGAGGGTTCCGTTTACGCGTTGGGGCTCGACCTGGCAAACAAGAAAGATGCCGCCGCGGTTAAGGCCAAGGTCGGCGTGGTGTTTCAATATCCCGAGCGTCAGCTGTTTGCCGAAACCGTGACGCAGGACGTGGCGTTTGGCCCGCACAACCTTGGCTTGTCGCAGGCCGAGGTCGCGCACCGCGTTGAGTCATCGCTCGCGCGCGTGGGCCTCGACTTGGCCACGGTGGGCGACAAGAGTCCCTTTGAGCTTTCGGGTGGCCAACAGCGGCGCGTGGCGTTTGCCGGCGTGCTTGCCATGGAGCCCGAGGTCCTGGTACTCGATGAGCCCATGGCGGGGCTCGATCCGGCGGCGCGCAGTGATTTCCTGGAGCTCATCGATCGACTTCACCATGGGGGCCTGACCGTCGTCATGGTCTCACACAGTATGGATGACCTTGCCAATTGCTGCGATCGTATTGTCGTGATGAACGAGGGCGCGGTGTTTGCTGAGGGCACGCCCGCTCAGGTTTTTGCGCATGCGGATGAGCTTAAATCAATCGGCTTGGGTGTTCCCGCTGCCCAGCGCATGGCGTTGGCGCTCGCGGAAGCGGGCGTGCCGCTGCGTCGCGGCGGGCTCTATACGGTTGAGTCGTTGGCCGACGAGTTGGCAGATTTGCCGATCGGTCGCTCAGGCGGTTCTTCTAACGTCTCGGACAAGGCCAAATCTGAAACGGTCGCGCGAGAGGAGGGTTGCTGATGGAGGCGTTTTCGTTTGGCAGCTACTATCCGAGCGATAGCGCGATCCATCGCCTGGATCCGCGCACCAAGCTGCTCCTGGGCTTTGTGTTTTTGATTACGACGCTGACCGTCGGCGGCTTCCGCGGATTGGCCCCTGTCGCAATTTTCGTTGTGCTGATCTATGTCGTGTCCCGGGTGCCGGCTCGTCGCGTTCTGTCGTCGATGGCGCCGCTGCTGGCAATCGTCGTCGTGGTCGCGGTGCTCAACTTGTTTACCGATCAGAGTGGGCGCATCCTGTGGCAGCTCGGCTTTCTGCAGATAAGCGAGGGCTCGCTGCATTCCGCCGCTTTTATGACCTGCCGTCTGACCTTGATGATGGCCGGTATGAGCGCTATTACGCTCACCACACCGACACTCGATCTCACCGCGGGCTTCGAGCGCCTGCTCGCACCGTTTGCGCGTGTGGGACTTCCTGCGCACGAGCTCGGCATGATCATGGGTATAGCGCTGCGCTTTATGCCGCAGTTTGCCACCGAGATGAAGCAGACGGCCGATGCACAGGCAAGCCGCGGTGCACGCGTGACGGGCGGTCCGCTCGGCGGCGTGCGTGTGCTCGGCAGTGTGGCGATTCCACTGTTCACGGGCGTGTTCCGTCATGCCGAGACGTTGTCTGCCGCCATGGATGCCCGTTGCTATCATGGCGAGCAGGGCCGTACACGTCTGCATACGCTTGCATTTGGCCGCGGCGATGCGTTGGCGGCGGTGGTGACGGCGTTGCTGCTCATCTGCGTCATCGTCATCAATCTTCAACTTGTTTAGGCGCGATTCGAGCGCAAGAAAGGGGTCTCTATGACCAACATCGATCGCATGACTCAGCTCGAGCGCGCCTGCTCGTATCTCAGGCGCATTCCGGCGTGGTATCTGGCCACGACCGATGTGGCCGACGGGCATCAGCCTCGCGTGAGGCCGTTTTCGTTTGCCATGGTCGATGAAGGTAAGCTGTGGTTTTGCACGTCGCGCGACAAGGATGTGTGGGCGGAGCTGAGTGCGAATCCCAAGTTTGAGCTCTCGGGCTGGAAGCCGGGGGAATGCTGGATCGTATTGACCGGCGAAGCCGCACTTGAGGACGACGCAGTTGCGAGCGACAAGGTGCGTCAAGCGGGTTTTAAGCACATGGTGGGCATCGGCGAGGAACACGAGAGTGCCAACGACGGCCGCCTTGCTTTCTTTTCGGTCCGCAACATTGCCGCGCGCTTCTGTGATATCGACGGCAGCGAGGAGCGCCTGGAGCTCTAGCGCGTCTCAAATTAACTACCCGTTCCGAATTAGCTAGTGCCAGGAGGACACATGGACGGATTGAATACGGTGCTGGAGTACCTGACGTCGGTGCCGGCGTGGTACTTGGCGACGAGTGTGGACGGGCAGCCACATGTACGTCCATTTTCGTTTGCGCAGATCCAGGATGGCAAGCTGTGGTTTGTGACGGCGCGCATCAAAGACGTGTGGCAAGAGCTGCTGCAAAATCAGCGCTTTGAGGCCACGAGTTGGTGGCCGGGCCATGGCTGGCTCATCTTGCGCGGGCGTGCCGGCTTGGATGACCGGGCTTTAGGCGAAATGCGCGAAGCCGGGTGGAAGCATCTAGAGCACCTGGGCGAGCACTATGAGGGGCCTAACGACCCCACGCTCGTCTTCTTTAGCGTCGAGGATCCCGAGGCTTTTATCTGCAATCACGACGAATGGGTGCCGGTCGAGCTCTAGCCAGCTGGCTCATCCTAACAACTTGGTTTTCGCATGGGCGGGCCCCGTATTGCCCGGCGCCGTTGGGAGCGCCGGTCAATACGGGGCCCGCTCCATTTGTCAATTCCTTCAAGCGAATGTGTCGGGAATGTTTCAATGCATGAATATGCAAGCCATTTACGTGTTAATGCATCTTTTGGTGCTAAAGTTTCAACCCACTTCATAACGACCGCTGCGAAATGCGCATCGGTGCATAAATCGCAGACAAGGAGTCTGATATGTCTTTGAAGGTTGGAATCGTCGGCGCGGCTGGATATGCCGGAGCCGAGCTCATTCGCCTCGTCCTCGGTCATCCCGAGTTTGAACTTGCTGCCATTACGTCCAACGCCGATGCCGGCCAGCCGTTGTCTGCGGTGTACCCGAGCTTCACCGGCGTAAGCGATCTTGTCTTTACGACGCATGATGCCCCCGAGCTCAAGAACTGCGACGCGGTCTTTTTGGCCGTGCCGCACACGGCTGCCATGGCACAGGTGCCCGCGCTGCTTGCATCGGGCGTCTCCTGCTTTGATCTTTCGGCCGACTACCGTCTGAACGACGCGTCCGTTTTTGAGGCTTGGTATGCCGCCGAGCATACGAGCCCCGAGCTGCTCAAGACCCGTGCCTTCGGTCTGCCCGAGCTGTTCTGCCAAGACTTGGAGACCGCCGCATCCGACCATGCCGACGGCAAACCCGTGCTGGTCGCCTGCGCCGGTTGCTATCCCACCGCAACGAGCCTTGCCGCCGCGCCCGCCGTGCGCGCGGGCTGGGTGGCCGAGAACGGTCCCGTGATTGTCGATGCCATTAGCGGCGTGACGGGCGCCGGTAAGTCCTGCAACGCCCGCACCCATTTTTGCAGCGCCGACGAGAACTTGGAGGCCTACGGCGTGGGCAAGCATCGCCACACGCCCGAGATTGAGCAAATCCTTGGTCTGACCGATCGCGTCGTCTTTACCCCGCACCTGGCACCGCTCAAGCGTGGTCTGCTCTCCACGGTGACGCTGCCGCTTGCGCCGCAGGCTATCGATACCTTGACCCTTGAGGACGTTGTCGACCATTACAAGCAGTTCTACGCCGGTCGCACCTTCGTACGCGTACTCGATGCCGGTCAGCAGCCCAAGACGGCTTCGGTCGTCGGCACCAACGCCGCCCAGATCGGCCTCGCGCTCAACAAGCGCGCGGGCGTGCTGGTGGCGACGGGCGCCATCGACAATCTGTGCAAGGGCGCTGCGGGCCAAGCAGTCCAGTGCGCCAATATCGTCTTTGGCTTTGACGAGCGACGAGGCTTGCCCACAGTGGCGTGCCCGGTGTAGCACATTCGATTGTTAACGATTTGGTAGTCGGGCATCGAGTGGGGCGCCACTCTTGAGCTGGTCTCATGATCACGACTGGCATGGCGCGCCAACCGATGTCCGTTTTTTGTTTGACATAAGGAGTCATAAAGACGATGAATACCGAGCTGTTTGATATCAAGATTCGCGCCGTCGAGGGTGGCGTTACGGCTGCGGCTGGTTTTAAAGCCGCAGGCATCCATGCGGGATTCCGCAAGAATCCCGAGCGCCTGGATTACGCGCTCGTCGTGCCCGATAAACCCTGTCCCGGTGCCGGCGTGTTTACCACCAATCGCTTTTGCGCGGCGCCCGTGCAGGTGAGCCGTGCCAACCTGGGCGGTGCCGACAAGGGCTACGGTATCATCGCCGGCGTTTCGGTCAACTCTGGCAATGCCAACGCCGCCACGGGTGAGACCGGCCTTGCATGCGCGCGCGAGACGTGCAGCATCGCATCGCAGGTCATCGGCTGCGAGCCCCAGCAGATTCTGGTTGCCTCCACGGGTGTGATTGGCCAGATTCTGCCGATCGACACGTTTGAGACCGCCATTCCTGCTGCCTACGAGGCGCTCTCCGCCCACGGTGGCGCCGATGCCGCTCGCGCCATCATGACGACCGACACGCACTCCAAGGAGTACGCCGTATCCTACGTCAGTGAAGCTGCGGGTCATGCGGGCAATGTCTATACGGTAGGCGGAATGTGCAAGGGCTCGGGCATGATCATGCCCAACATGGCCACCATGATCGCAGTTATCACCACCGATGCCCCCGTCGAGCCTGCGGCACTTCATGCCCTGCTGCTCTCGACCGTCAAGCAGACCTTTAACAAGGTAACGGTCGATTCCGACACCTCGACCAACGACACCTGCATCATGCTTGCCTCCGGCGCCGCTGCCGCAGATGCCGAGCCTATCGTCGAGGGCTCCGATGCCTTTGACGAGTTGGCATTTGCCGTGCACGAGGTGTGCGAGAGCCTGGCGCGCAATATCGCCGCCGATGGTGAGGGCGCATCCAAGCTCGTTACGGTCAACGTTACCGGCGCCGTGAACGACGAGGAGGCCGATATCGCCGCCCGTGCCGTTGCCAACTCGCCGCTCGTTAAGACCTGCATCGCCGGCCACGACTGCAACTGGGGCCGCGTTGCTATGGCGCTTGGCAAGTGCGGCGTGAAGTTTAATCAGGAAGACGTTTCCATCGACATGATGGGCATGCCTGTCTGTCGCGACGGTCTGACTGTTCCCTTTGACGAGGACGAGGCTCTACGACGTTTTGAGGCGCCCGAGATCGTGATCTCGGCCGACCTGGGCGCAGGCGACGCGGCAACGACCGTGTGGACCTGCGACCTCACGCATGAGTACATCTCCATTAACGGCGACTACCGTTCCTAGATTCCAGGCACGCTGCGCATCTTGCCGCGATTGCGGACAGCGGAGCACGGCGCGATAACGATACGAAAGACGAGGCAGATTATGAAATTCGCACGCGATTGTCGTTCGAACGAATCCAACGAAGCAACCGCGCAGCTGCTGTTCGAAGCGCTGCCGTGGATTAAGAACCTGACCGGTAAGACGGTTGTTATCAAATATGGCGGAGCCGCCATGGTTGATGAGCAGCTGCGCCGCGACGTGATGAGCGACATCGTGCTGCTCAAGATCATCGGCATGCGCCCTGTTATCGTGCACGGTGGCGGCAAGGCCATCAACGAGGCGCTGAGCCACTACGACATCCCCGTCGAGTTTAAGAACGGCCAGCGCGTGACCACGCCGGCGACTATGGATATCGTGCGCGAGGTGCTGGGCGGCAAGGTTAACCAGGAGCTGGTTGCCGCCATCAACCACCACGGCAACCTGGCCGTGGGCGTGTCGGGCAGCGATGCTGGCACGCTCATCGCCGAGCCGCTCGACCCCGAGCTCGGTCGCGTGGGCAAAGTGACGCACGTTAACACCGACTATATCGAGCGCTTACTCGATAGCGAGTACATCCCCGTTATCGCTACCGTCGCGGCGGGGGAGGACGGCGGTTTCTTCAACATCAACGCCGATACCGCCGCCGGTGCCGTTGCGGCAGCGCTCCACGCGCACAAGGCGATCTTTTTGACCGACGTCGACGGCCTGTACAAGGACTTTAGCGATAAAGACTCACTCATCTCCAACCTAACACTCGACGAGGTTAACGAAATGCTCTACGACGGCGAGGTCGATAAGGGCATGATTCCCAAGCTGCGCGCGGCCGTCGATGCGCTTGCCGGCGGCGTATTTCGCGCTCACATCATCAACGGCACCACGCCGCATTCGCTGCTGCTGGAGCTGCTGACCGATGCCGGCGTCGGCACCGTGATCCATTCCACCGAGACGGCTTACGAGTTCGATACGCATCCGCATCCGCTTTCGACGTTTGCTGCGCGTCTGACCGAGAACCTCGACGAGGTCGAGAAGCTTCAGACGGTCTAACTGACCCGCAGCCGCCCCATTTCTGCACCCATAGGCCTGCGCCGTCCGGCGCTCAACGAAAGGCATCCCATGTCACTTGCAGCTCAGCAATCGCTTGAATCCCATTACGTTATGCATACCTTTGGCCGCTCTCCGGTCGAGTTTGTCGAGGGTCACGGCATGAAGCTCACCGGCGACGATGGTCGTGAGTACCTCGACTTTCTTGCCGGCATCGGCGTGTGCAGCCTAGGTCATGGCGACCCGGCTGTGCTCTCGGCGCTCGAGGCACAGACCAAAAAGCTCATGCATGTCTCCAATTACTTCTACATCGAGCAGCGTGGACAGGTCGCGGCGCTGCTGTCCAAGCTTGCCAACGACGACTTAGATGGTGCACGCGTGCTTGCCGATGCCATTGCCGCCGGCGATGAGACCACGGCAGCTGCTCTTGGTGCCCCGGCTGCGGATGAGCAGGTTTGGGAGACCTTCTTTGCCAACTCCGGCGCCGAGGCCAACGAGGGCTCGATGAAGCTCGCGCGCCTGTACGCCAAGCGTGCCGGTAACGGCGGCAACACTATCGTGTGCATGCGCGGCGGCTTCCACGGCCGTACGCTCGAGACCATTGCCGCCACCATGCAGGATTGGCTGCAGGATAGTTTCCGCCCGCTGCCGGGTGGCTTTGTGGCCTGTACGCCCAACGATATCAATGAACTGCGTGCGATCTTTAAGCAGCTGGGGAGCGAAATATGTGCCGTGATGCTCGAGCCGATCCAGGGTGAGAGTGGCGTGCACCCCATGACCGAGGAGTTTATGGCGGCAGCGCGCGACCTGGCACACGAAGTGGGCGCCGTGCTTATAGCCGACGAGGTCCAGTGCGGCATCTTCCGCTCCGGCAAGCCGTTTGCATTCCAAACCTATGGCGTGGAACCCGACATCATGAGCCTTGCCAAGGGCATTGCCGATGGCGTGCCCATGGGTGCCGTCGTAGCAAAGAAGGAGATTGCCGACGTGTTTAAGCCGGGCGACCACGGCTCGACCTTTGGCGGTAGCTGCTTGGCTGTCGCGGCGTGCGCCGCGACGCTCTCCGCGCTCGTGCGCGGCGATTATGCCGACCATGCTGCCAAGGTAGGCGCCTATATGGAGGCAAAGCTCGCCAAGCTGCCGAACGTGACCGAGGTGCGTGGCCGCGGCTTGATGCTCGGCTGTGATTTGGATGATGCCGCGGGCGACGCGCATGATATTGTTGCCCGCGCGCTGGCCGCCGGTGCCGTGATTAACGCTACAGGTGCTCATACGCTGCGTTTCCTGCCGCCGCTCGTCTGCGAGGAATCCGACGTGGACAGTCTGATCGAGATTCTGTCGGACGTTTTGGCCTAACACAGCGAAATAACTTAACTTTGACCGGGTTCCGGACTGCGGACGTGCCCTATGTGGCATGATTCAGCGGTCTGGAGCCCGTTTTGCCACAAATCTGCAATGGCCAGGAGAGCCTTTGGACAAAAAATGCCAAATGTGAGTACTGTCACCAGCTGAATCTCATATGAAACCGACTATCTAGGATTAGTTAGACCACACATGTTCAGTTATGTTAATGGGGAAACAGCTAACAAAGGCTTCAAATCGCTGATTCAGGGCTAGATTTACCCAGCGAAACCCAAAAATCGCTGCTACAAAATTAGTAACAGTACTCATTTTTGCCATTTTTTGGCCACGGCCTTTGTGACGGACGTGCTGGCGGGTTCGAATCCCATGCACCGGGCGCAAACAAAAACGGTCCCCTTTCGAGGACCGTTTCCAAATCAGTGGTGGGCGATGAGGGATTCGAACCCCCAGCCTTGTGCGTGTAAAGCACCTGCGCTAACCGTTGCGCCAATCGCCCGTGCGGAGAGAGTATAGCAAAACAATCGGGCTGTTCACCTCATATCCATTAAAGGTAACCGGCGCGTGTCGCAGCGGAGCTGATTCAGTTGAGATTGCCTGAACATTCCGTCCCACTTTACGCCCTCGGGTATACTCAAAAGCTACTGATTCGATTTGATACCCAGCAACAGCAGAGGGGATAGTATATGTGCGGTTTTGTCGGTTTTGTCGGTGGGACGGATAACCAATCCGAGGTACTCACCAAGATGATGGACCGCATCGTCCATCGTGGTCCCGACATGGGCGGCCAGTTCATCGACGGCCGCGTTGCCCTCGGCTTCCGCCGTCTGTCGATCCTCGATCTGACCGAGGCCGGCGCTCAGCCCATGGCCAATGAGGACGGCAGCGTCGTCATCGTCTTCAACGGCGAGATCTACAACTTCCAGGAGCTTCGCTCCGAGCTCGAGGCCAAGGGCTATAAGTTCCACTGCGGCGCCGACACCGAGAGCCTCCTGCACGGTTACGAGGAGTGGGGCGAGGCCGTACTTGATCGCTTGCGCGGTATGTACGCCTTCGTCATCTGGGACAAGAAGAAGAACAAGCTCTTTGGCGCCCGCGATATCTTTGGCATCAAGCCGCTCTACTACTATCCCATGGCCGATGCGGGCGACGGTGCGCCGGGCGTGCTCTTTGGCTCCGAGATCAAGAGCTTCCTCGACTACCCGCACTTCCACAAGGCGGTCAACAAAAAGGCACTGCGTCCGTACATGACGCTGCAGTATTCGGCGACCGAGGAGACCTTCTTCGAGGGTGTCTACAAGCTGCCGCCGGCGCATTACTTTACCGTCGACATCCCGACCGGCAAGATGAACATCGAGCGCTACTGGGATTGCGACTACTCTGCCGTCGAGAAGCCGTTCGAGGAGTACGTCGACGAGCTGGATGAGGTCGTGCACGAGAGCGTCGAGGCCCATCGCATCGCCGACGTCAAGGTCGCGTCGTTCCTCTCCGGCGGCGTCGACTCCAGCTACATCGCCGCTTGCCTCATGCCCGACAAGACCTTCTCGGTGGGCTTCGATTACAAGAATTTCAACGAGACTAACTACGCCAAGGAACTTTCTGACAAGCTCGGCGTCGAGAATGTCCGCAAGATGATTACCGCCGACGAGTTCTTCGGTGCGCTCGAGGACATCCAGTATCACATGGACGAGCCGCAGTCCAACCTGTCTTCCGTGCCGCTGTGGTTCTTGGCCGAGATGGCCCGCAAGGACGTCACCGTCGTGCTTTCGGGCGAAGGCGCCGACGAGCTCTTTGGCGGCTACGCCTACTACGAGGACACGGTTCCGGTCCGCAAGTACAAAAAGATGGTGCCGCTGCCCATCCGTCGCGCGCTCGGTAACCTGGCGTTGCATATGCCGTACTTCAAGGGACATAACTTCCTGGTCAAGGGTGCCGAGATCCCTGAGAAGTCGTTCCTGGGACAGGCTCTGGTTTGGCCGGAGCGCGAGGTCGACGGCGTGCTCAAGCCCGAGTACAACACCGGCGATGGCGCCTTCGAGCTTGCCGCTCCCATCTATGCGCGCGTGAAAGGTCAGCCCGAGCTGGTCAAGAAGCAGTACCTGGACATGAACATGTGGCTCCCGGGCGACATTCTGCTCAAGGCCGACAAGATGTGCATGGCGCACTCGCTGGAGCTGCGCGTGCCCTTCCTGGACCGCAAAGTCATGGAGTTCGCCGAGCATATTCCCGACCGCTACCGCATCAACGAGAACGGCAACAAACAGGTACTCCGCCACGCTGCCAACAAGTCGCTGCCCGATGAGTGGGCCACCCGTCCCAAGTTGGGCTTCCCGGTGCCGATTGTCTACTGGCTGCGCGAGCAAAAGTGGTACGACTATGTCAAGGAGTACTTCACCGCGCCGTGGGCAAGCGAGTTCTTCGATACCGACGAGCTCATGCACCTGCTCGATCTGCACTTTGCGGGCAAGGGCGATTTCCAGCGCAAGATCTATACGCCGCTCGTGTTCCTGGTGTGGTACAAGCGCTTCTTTATCGACGAGGGCCAGCCCGCTGTTCAGGCTGCCTAGCCTCGGCTTACGAACGCCTGCGCGTAACGGCTCCTTCGGGAGCCGTTTTTGCGTGGGTGCGTTTCAGTTACTATAAAAACCGTCCCTGCCAAATGGCTGAGAAAGGTGAAAGATGCACCATTCGGATTCCGCGACCGTGACCACGGTCGATACGCTTGCCAAGCTTCTCGATGTGTGCGGTGAGCTGCGCGCATCAGAGCAGGTTGACGAGCGTGCCGTGACCGGCTGCTCGTTTGATTCGCGCGCGGTCTCGGCAGGTGACGTGTTCTTTTGCAAAGGTGCTGCCTTTAAGCCCGCGTTTTTGAGCATGGCGCTCGATGCGGGCGCCGTCGCATTTGTGTGCGAGGAGTCGCTGGTCGAGTCTCTGGAGCCGCTGGCGAAGGAGAGCGGTGCTGCGATGCTGGTTGTTGATAGTGTTCGCACGGCCATGGCCCTGTTGCCGCCGGAGGTCTACGACCGTCCCGACCACGACGTCAAGATCGTGGGCATCACCGGCACCAAGGGAAAGACCACGGCCGCTTTTATGCTCCAGTCGATTATCAAAGCGGCGGGCGAGTCCTGCGGCATGATCGGCTCGGTGAGTACCGACGATGGTATCGAGTGCTACGAGAGCACCAATACCACGCCAGAGGCCCCCGAGGTCTGGCGCCATATCGCCAACTGCCGTGAGTCCGGTCGCCAGTCCATGGTCATGGAGGTCTCGAGCCAGGCGCTCAAGTACCAACGCGTCGAGAATCTGCCGTTTGACGTGGCGTGCTTCCTCAACATCGGGCGTGACCACATCTCGCCGATCGAACACCCCACGTTTGAGGATTATTTTGAGAGCAAACTCAGGATCTTTGACCAGGCAAAGACCGCCGTGGTGAATCTGGGCACCGAAGAGGTTGACCGTGTGCTGGAGGCAGCGTCGACGGCCGAGCGCTTGGTGACCGTTGGCGTCGAGCATCCCGAGGCAAGCCTGTGGGCAAGCGATGTCCGCGTGGTCGGCTTTAACATCGAGTTTAACCTGCATGGCCTGTGTGCCGACGAGTCCGAGGCGGGGGAGAAGGTCCTGCTGGGCATCGCGGGCGACTTTAACGTGGAAAACGCGCTGGTCGCTATCGCCGCTGCGCACGAGATCGGCATCGGTATCGAGGCTATCAAGAAGGGCCTCTCCAAACTGCGTGTGCCGGGCCGTATGGAGGTCGTGGAGTCGAAGGACGGCCGCGTGATTTGTGTTGTTGACTACGCTCACAACCAGCTTTCGTTCCGTTCGCTTTTCTCGTCGGTCAAGCGCGCGTTTCCCACTAGTCCAGTCATTGCAGTGTTTGGCGCTGCCGGCGGCAAGGCGCAGGAGCGCCGCGAGCAGCTTCCGCGCGAGGCCGCACCATATTCCGACCTGATGATCTTTGCCAACGAGGACCCGGCTCACGAGGACCCGATGAAAGTCTGTCGCGAGCTTGCCGAGCATGTTCCCGACGATACGCCGAACGAGATCATCCTCGATCGCGAAGCCGCTGTGCATGCGGCGTTCAAGGCGGCGCGCGAGGAGTACGTTAACCCCGATGCTCCCACCATTGTCTTGCTGCTGGCAAAGGGTGACGAGGAGCTCATGCACGTGGGTGACGAGTTCGTGCCCATCGAGAGCGACCTTTCGTTGGCCAATCGCCTGATCGATGTTACCCAGTTTGACTAATGAACCATGATGGCGAAGGCGCCCTGAGTGCGCTGTCGCCATAAACGTGTTCCCTCAATCAAAACATGCCGTCTAAGCCCAAACCCTTCTACGTAAACGGAGTAACCATGTCCCACAACACCCTGCCGACCGTCGCCGAGCTTTCGGGCGAGATGCGCGAGCGCTTGGCCAAGGTCAAGTACGTCTTTACCGACCTGGATGCCACGATGCTCGCACCCGGCTCGTGCGTGCTGCGCGACAACGACGGCAACCCCTCGACCAAACTCGTCGAGGCCGTCGTGGCACTTGCCCGCGCTGGTATTCAGGTGGTTCCCACCTCGGGCCGCAACCGTACCATGATCCACGAGGATGCGCGCGTGCTCGGCCTCAACTCCTACATTGGTGAGATGGGTGGCCTGGTCATGTACGATCTCAAGGCCAACGATTGGGAGTATCTGACCGGCGATATGCCCTACGACCCATCTTGCGGTCTCACGCCGCACCAGGTGATCGAGCAGACTGGCGTGTGCGAGAAGATCCTCGCCCGCTGGCCGCACAAGATCGAGTATCACAACGACATGTCGACCGGCTACAAGTACCGCGAGGTTACCGTCGGCATGCGCGGCGACATCCCCGATGACGAGGCGCAGGCCATTCTCGACGAGGCCGGCTGTGGCCTGGTGTGGGCCTGTAACGGTCACCTGACGCATCTGTCCAAGCCGACGACGCTCGAGCTCGATCGCGTCGAGGACGGTCGCGCATTCAACATCAACCCCGCGGGCCTCAACAAAGGCGTCGCCATTGCGCGCTTCTGCGAGCACCTGGGGATCGAGCGCGAGGAGACGCTCGCGCTCGGCGATTCCGAGTCCGACTTCTACATGGCCGATCACGTGGGCACGTTCTGTCTGGTCGAGAATGGCCTGACGAGCGCCGGCGCGCCCGAGTTCCTGACTGCTTGCGAGAACGCTTTCGTTACGCGCGGCAAAATTGTCGACGGTTGGGCGGCGACGGCAGAGCTGCTGGTCGCGGCGCGTTCGTAGCGCGGCGTCGCCGCACTTGGATATGTCTTTTCGAGAGAGACTGGTGAGGTAATGTCCGATATCGAGAATCCGGCAGGCGACACGCGCCCGATTGGCGTGTTCGATTCTGGTTTGGGCGGTCTGACGGTTGCGCGCGCCATCGCGACGGCGCTGCCGCATGAGTCCGTCTACTACTTCGGCGACACCAAACGCTGCCCCTACGGCACGCGCACCGAGGATGAGGTGCGCTCGTTTGCGTTGCAGGCGGGCCGTTGGCTGTCGAAGCACGACGTCAAGATTATGGTCATCGCCTGCAACACGGCGACAGCTGCGGCCTTGCGTCTGGCCCAGCAGGTGCTCGACGTTCCCGTGATCGGTGTGATCGCCCCGGGCGCACGCGCCGCCATTAACAGCACGCGCACGCGTCGCGTGGGCGTGCTCGCCACCAACCTCACCATTCGCTCGGGCGCTTACACGCGCGCCATTCAGGACCTAGATGCCGGCGTCGACGTATACGGCTGCCCCGCCTCGAGCTTTGTCGAGGTTGTCGAACACGAGCTCGCCTCGGGTGCGCATCTGCAAGAGCAGTGGCTTGAGAACGAGGACATCTTCGATACGCCTGCCGTGCGTGCACTGGTGGGTGCCACGGTTGAGCCGCTGCGCGACCACGGTATCGATACCGTGGTGCTCGGCTGTACGCATTTTCCGCTGTTGGTGGGACCTATCCGCCATGCGCTGGGGTCTGGGGTGCGCGTCGTGAGTTCCGCCGAGGAGACCACACGAGAGCTGACCGATATCCTCACGCGCCGCGAGCAGCTGGCGGGCGTCGCCGCCGAGCCGCAGCATCGTTTTGCCACGACGGCCGATAACATTGCCGAGTTTGCGGTGGCGGGCAGCTTTATCTTTGGTCAGCCGCTCAAGAGCATCGAACATATCGATATCGACGAACTGAAATAGATATAAGGTCACCGATCAAAGGCCCACCTTCACCTTTTGCCGAAAGGATATTTCTATGGAGTACATGCAGGTCAACCGCGCCAACGGCCGCGCCGCCAACGAGTTGCGCCCCGTTAAGCTCACCCGTGGCGTCATGAAGCACGCCCACGGCTCGTGTTTGGCCGAGTTTGGCGACACGCGCGTGCTGTGCGCCGCCACTATCGAGGAGGGCGTGCCGGGCTGGCGAAAGGGAGCTAAGGCCGGCTGGGTGACCGCGGAATACGCCATGCTGCCGACGTCGACCGGCAAGCGCTGCAAGCGCGAGCATGCCAACCGCAAGGGTCGCTCCATGGAGATCGAGCGCCTCATTGGCCGCAGCCTGCGTACCGTCGTCAACATGAAAGCGCTCGGCGAGTACACCGTCACCGTCGACTGCGATGTGATTCAGGCCGATGGCGGTACGCGTACGGCGAGCATTACCGGCGCCTGGGTGGCGCTGCACGACGCCCTCGCCATGTGGGTCGAGGCGGGCAAGATCGAGCGCATCCCGCTTACCGGCCAGGTGGCCGCCATCTCCATGGGCGTTGTCGACGGCAATACGCTGCTTGACCTCGATTATTCCGAGGACAGCCATGCCGAAGTCGACATGAACCTCGTCGCCACCGACACCGGTGAGATGATCGAGCTCCAGGGCACTGGCGAGCAGGCGCCCTTTGACCGTAAGCGCCTCAACGCCCTGCTCGACTTGGGCGACAAAGGCATCGCCGAGCTCATCGAGCTTCAGCGCCAAGCCATCGCCTAACCTGCCAAAAAGGGACAGGTTTATTTTGGCAGGTTTTATCTGGGAAAACGTCGAAGTATAAGACTGCCGTTGATTGAGAGGGGAGAGGCGGAGGCCCTCGTCGCCCTCGGCGCGGCATTGCTATAGAGACAAGGAGACCACTCATGGCACTTGAGAAGATCGACATCGACACCCTCGACCCGGCGGCGACCATTGTCGTGGCAACGGGCAACGCCCATAAGCTCACCGAGATCGAGGCCATTTTGGGCAAGGTCATGCCCGAGGTGCGCTTTGTGGCGCTCGGCCAGCTGGGCGAATTTGAGGACCCCGAGGAAAACGGCACGACGTTTTTGGAGAACGCCATCATCAAGGCGCAGGCTGCCGTCGAAGAGACGGGGCTCATGGCCATTGCCGACGATTCGGGCCTGGTCGTCGACGCGCTGGACGGTGAGCCCGGTGTGTATAGCGCGCGCTACGCGGGCGTTCACGGCGACGATGCCGCCAACAATGCCAAGCTGCTCGTGAATCTGGAAGGCGTGGCAGACGAGGACCGCACCGCGCGCTTTATGAGCGTCGTTGCGCTCATCGATACGGACGGCCTGGTCACCTATGGCGAGGGCGCCTGTGAGGGCGTTATCGCGCACGAGGGCCGCGGCGATCACGGCTTTGGCTACGACCCGCTGTTCCTGCCGGTCGATACGCCGGGCAAGACTATGGCCGAGCTCACGGCGGACGAGAAGAACGCCATCAGCCATCGATTCCATGCGCTCGAGCACCTATCCGCCAAACTGACGGGCGAGGAGTAGGCCGTGCGTGCGGTGGTTCAGCGCGTGCTCAACGCCGGCGTGACGGTCGACGGCGAGTACGTGGGCAAAATTGGGCGCGGCTATCTGGTGCTGTTGGGCGTGGGCCACGGCGACACGCGCGCCGAGGCTGATAAGCTGTGGGGCAAGCTCCGCGGCTTGCGCATTAACGAGGACGAGAACGGCAAGACCAACCTGGCACTTGCCGATGTCGACGGCGAGGTTCTCGTAGTGTCGCAGTTCACGCTGTTCGCCGATTGCCGTCACGGCCGCCGCCCATCGTTTACCGATGCTGGCGCCCCCGATGTTGCCAACGAGCTCTACGAGTACTTCTTGACGCTCGTTCGCAAAGATGTCGAACACGTGGCGCACGGCATCTTTGGCGCCGATATGAAAGTCGACTTGGTCAACGACGGTCCGTTCACCATCGTTTTGGACACGGACAACCTTTAGGTTACGCGGTTTTACCAAACCGCGTAACAACTGGTCATGCGAGGTTGTCGTCTGGTACGTATTTGGGATGGGGCTTTTTTAGCGGTTGATTTCCGATCTCAGCCGAACACATTGAGCGGATAGGCCGTTCCCGCAGCCAGCTGAACGCCCCCGAGGCCCCTCACGGGCCCCGGGGGCGCCGTTTTCCCAGTTGAAGGAACGGTGGAGATGTGTTTCGATGGGTCCGGTGGCCATGCTCCGCCCTCCGCCCGGCACCTCTTCCCAGACTCAGCCGGACGGTCGGTCAGCCTATTCCGTTTTGCCTTCAGGCTAGGCCAGCGGGGCATCGCCCCTCTCTGCGCGCGCCCTCTCGATGAGCCCCGGCGTCAGGTCGAGCTCGGCCAGGGGCACGTCGTCCACGCCGTAGGCGTCAAGCAGCGCCGCCGCGTCCTCCCCGAGCATCGCCCTGAAGGCGCGGGCGGGCGTCGAGAAGCCGAGCGCGCCGCGGGGCTCGGAGTTCACGTGCGACATGGCCAGCGCCAGGTCCGCCGGGGCGAGCCGGTCGAACCTGAGACCCGCGCCCTTGGGAAGCAGCTTCCTTATCTCGACGTGGTTTCGCTCGCAGGCGCCCTTCTGGTCGCTGCGCCTGGGGTCGCAGTAGAACAGCCTCGTCTCGCCCGGCCCCTCGCCGAGGAGCGCCGCGATCGCGACCTCGTCGGAGAACTCCGCGCCGTTGTCGGTGAGCACGGCGCGGAACACGCGGCGCGTCCCGTCGGCGCCGAGGACCGCCCGGACGCCCTCCAGGGCGGCCGCGACGCACCCGGAGGTCTTCTCCCCGAGCGGGAGCGCCAGCTGGAGCCTGCTGGGGCGGTGGAGCAGCGTGAGCAGGCAGGCCGAGTCCTCCCTGGCGCCCTCGACGGTGTCCATCTCCCAGGCCGCCGCGCACGCGTCCTCCCCGAGGGCGAGGAACGCGGCGTGCGACCTGCGGGCGGAGTGGCGCGTGGCCGCCCGGCCGGCGTCGCGCTTGCGCGGCCTGTAGCCGACCTTGCGCCTGAGCTCCATGTTGGTCATGCCGTCGTAGCCCGCCGCGACCCAGCGGTAGATGGTCGAGGGCGACAGGTCCACGGGCCCTCCGTTGCATGCGGCCATCTGCTCGGGCGAGAGCCCCCGGCGCAGGCAGCCCCTGATGGCCTCCAGCCTGGCCGCCGCGGCCGGCTCGTCGGCGTCGATGCCGCGCCTGGACGAGACGAGCACCGAGTCGGCGCACAGCTGCGCGGCGCGGGCCTCGTAGAAGACGTGGGGGCGGCGCTTGCAGCCGATGGCGCGGTAGCGGCCGCAGCCGTTGCAGCAGCGCGGCCACGCGGCCAGGCGCGGGCAGGCCGCCGACAGGTCGGTGGAGGCGCCCACGCGCTCGCCGCCCCTGGACCTCGGCGCCGTGATGAACCTGTGCGACGACACCTCGGCGCTCACCGTCGAGGGCGACCTGCCCAGCTCCCTCGCGATCTGCCTGCACGAGGCCCTGCGCTCCAGCATCCTCTGGACCGTGTCCCGCTCGTGCCTGGTGAGCCTGCCGTAGGCCCTCGGGGCCGCCTTCGCGGAGCCCTTCTTCCTCTTCCCGGACATGCCGTCCTCCGATCTCCCGGGGCCGGCCGATCCGGCCCTCAGGGTATCGGGTTCCCACATTCATCCG
>CABTZM010000013.1 GCA_902489295.1 uncultured Collinsella sp. | reverse complement strand
GCGCGCTGCACGAGATCGCGAGGCAGAGGGTCATGCGCGACCCCGAGACAGCCGAGTACGCAGAGAGAGCCAGGGGACGGGGAAAGAGCGACAGGGAGGTCATGAGGTGCCTCAAGCGCTACGTGGCCAGGGAGGCATACCGTGCGCTGATGCACCCGCACGAGATCAGGAGGCCCGAGGACGCGTCGGAGCTCGTGGCGGCCAGGCGCGCGGCGAGGGTCAGCCAGGTGAGGGCGGCATCCATACTCGGCACCAGCGAGAAGTACATCTCGATGCTGGAGAGGGGCCAAAGGGAGCTCAAGCCCATAAGGAGGGCCTACGAGACCTGGGTCGAGGCGGGGCTCCCGCTCGATTGGGACAGGCAGGCCTTCGAGGCGGAGCGGAAAATGGATTCTAAAAAAGGCCTTGCCATATAGGAGCGTCAGACCAGAAGCGCCCCCGTTCGTAGCTCCGAAGGAGCAGAACGGGGGCGCTTCATTGGTCGAGGACGTTTTCAAAACCAAGCCCGGCCCCGGCCGGAGGGACCACAGGCGCTACAGGTTCTTGACACCCATCGCGCGCATGGCGTTCAGGATGGCGATGATCGCCACGCCCACGTCGCCAAAGACGGCAAGCCACATATTGGCGATGCCCAGCGCTGCCAGCACAAGGATCAGCAGCTTAATGCCCAGCGCAAAGATAATGTTCTGCCAAACAATCGTCATGGTCTTGCGCGCCACGCGAATAGCGCGGGAGATGTTGGACGGCTTGTCATCCATGAGCACAACGTCGGCGGCCTCGATCGCAGCGTCGGAGCCCATGGCGCCCATGGCAATGCCAACGTCTGCGCGGGTGAGCACGGGCGCATCGTTGATGCCATCGCCTACAAAGGCGAGCTTGCCCTTGCCCGATTCGGCCGCAAGCAGCGCCTCGACGCGCTCGACCTTATCGCTCGGCAGCAGCTGCGCGTGGAACTCGTCGAGGCCGAGCTGCTTGGCCACCGCAGCGGCAACTTCCTCGCGATCGCCCGTGAGCATAACGGTGCGGTTGATGCCAGCGGCGTGCAGGTCACGGACCGTCTGTTCGGCATCGGCCTTAACGGTGTCTGCAATCACGATGTGGCCGGCGTACACGCCGTCAACGAGCACGTGGAGGATCGTGCCGACAACCTCACAGTCCGGTGCTTCAACGCCGGCCGCGGCGAGCATCTTGGCGTTGCCAACGACGACGTGCTTGCCGTCGATGGTTGCCGTCACGCCGTGGCCCGCGTCGTTGGCGGAGTCGCTCACGCGCTTGGGGTCGACCTCGCCCTGGTAGGCGTCGCGCACGGACTGCGCGATGGGGTGATCGGAGAACGACTCAGCAAGGGCTGCGACTTCGAGCAGCGACTGCTCGGTATAGCCAGCCTCGGGGTGCACCGCGACGACTGAGAACGTGCCGTTGGTGAGGGTGCCCGTTTTGTCGAAGACGATGGTGTCCACGTCGGCGAGCGTCTCGAGGTAGTTGGAGCCCTTGATGAGAACGCCCAGCTTGGACGCGCCGCCGATGCCGCCAAAGAAACTCAACGGTACGCTGATCACGAGGGCGCACGGGCAGCTGACGACCAGGAAGGTCAGGCCGCGCAGGATCCAATCGGACCAAGCGCCAGTCACCAGGCCGCCGCCAAGCGCGAGCACCGCGGCAGCGCCAGTGACGGCGGGGGTGTAGACGCGGGCAAAGCGCGTGATGAAGTTCTCGGTGCGCGCCTTCTTTTCGCTGGCATTCTCCACGAGCTCCAGAACACGCGCGACGGTTGACTCGCCAAAGGGCTTGGTGGTGCGCACGTGGATGAGGCCCGTCATGTTGATGCAACCGCTGATGATATCGTCGCCGGTCTTGGCCGGGCGGGGGACCGACTCGCCCGTGAGTGCGGCGGTGTCGAGCTGGGTTTCACCCTCGACGATGACGCCGTCGATAGGCACGCGCTCGCCGGGCTTGACCACGATCACGGTGCCGACGGCGATGTCATCGGGAAAGACCTGTTCGAGTGTGCCGTCGGCTTGCTCGACGTTAGCGTAGTCGGGCGCGATGTCCATCATGGCACTGATCGACTTGCGGCTCTTGCCCACGGCGTATGCCTGGAACAACTCGCCGACCTGGTAGAACAGCATGACAGCGGCGCCTTCGGCCATGTGCGGGTCGGTGTCGGGGAAGAGCACCATGGCAAACGCGCCGATGGTCGCGACGGCCATGAGGAAGCTCTCGTCGAAGGCCTTGCCGCGGCGGATGTTATTGAATGCCTTTTGCAGTACGTCGTAGCCGGCAATCAAAAACGGCACGAGGAACAGCACAAAGCTGGCGTAGATGTTGCCGGGCTCCCCAAATGCGATAGCGAGGGCGCCGAGCTCGTCGAGGGCATAAACAACGGCAAAAATGCCCAGTGCTACCAGGATGCGGTTGCGCTTATGCTCAAGGGACTCTTTCTTCTTGCGCTTCTTCTTTTTCTTTTTGGGATCGGCGGCTGTCATGATTCAAACCTCTCATTTGAGTTTATGAACACTCGCTCATATAATTTCGCGAGCAAAGGCCGCGGCAAGCGCGGCCTCGCGGGTCAACGTATGCGCGGGTTAGAGAATGATCTCGCAGTCCGGCTCGGCGTCGGCGGTGAACTCAACGACGCGGTCCAGGACCTCGTCGAACTTGGCGTCGTCGGCCTCGAGCGTCAGCTTCTGGGTCATAAAGTTGACCGAAACGGACTTTACGCCCTCGAGCTTGGCAAGTTCGTCCTGAAGCTCGCGCGCGCAGTTGGCGCAATCGATCTCGTCGAGCTTAAACTGCTTTTTCATGGTGGGTTCCTTTCCCTGTGTTAGCGGTCTGGGTGCCGGCCGCGCTGATACCGTGGTTGATTGCTATTCGCAGATATGGCTCATGCCCTGGTTGAGCATGGTGTAGACATGATCGTCGGCGAGCGAGTAGAGAATGTTGCGGCCGTCGCGGCGGAACTTGACCAGGTGCGACTGCTTGAGCGTGCGCAGCTGGTGCGACACCGCAGACTGCGAGGTTGCGGTCGCCTCGGCGATGTCGGCCACGCAGAGCTCGCGGCCCATGAGGGCATAGAGAATCTTGATGCGCGTGGTGTCGCTGAAGACCTTGAACAGGTCGGCAAGGTCGTAGAGAAGCTCCTCGTCGGGAAGGTCCTCGGGCGAGCAGGTGGTGGGGATCACGGGCTCGGTGGCCTCGATGTCGGGTTTCGTTTCATCAACGCGGATGCTCATTGCAATATCCTTTCATATGAACATGCGCTCATATAATTTACTTTCGATTATATGAGCGCATGTTCATATGTCAATACAATTTGCGATAATTTCGATGACTGCTTGCCGCCTCGGCGATTTTCTGCGGGTTGGGAGACATCGACGCAATGCTCGCCAACATATTTCGAGATGTTCGGCCAGCATGCTAAGAAAGCCACCTTGAGAAGCATTAGAACTGTTCATATTTGTACTTTATCGTGTTAAATACCGCGAGAATCAGTTCTTCCTCTACGGGAGTTCCTGCAGAATCAGTTTTATCTAAAGTTATATTGAGCATTGCTGCAGCCAATCTGGCACATCGGTGGCCGAATAAGTCGAAAAATGTAGGTGGACATCCGCAGAGATCGCCTTTAGAAGAGCGAATTCTCAATTAGATCAATAATCGTGTCGTCTTCCGTGCGGTTTTCATCGATTTTTGCGAAAATGTCGCTTTCCCAAGGCCCATTGATTTCCTCAGCAAGGGCCCCGACGTGTTGCATGTCGTCGGGTTCTGGCACATCGTTGATGCTCGGGTCATCAGCTTGCGGATATTGGCTTGCAATTTCGCGCTTGGCGGCCTCTTCTTCTTTGAGTGTCTCCAGGACGCGGCGGCCGTATTCGAAGTAGCGCCGCAAGACAAATTGACGAAGAGTTTCTTGCAGGATGGCGAAGTTATCCGGGAGTCGACCGGGCCATATCTTCTCGCGAATGCGAATCGCTTCCATGACCCGTCTAAAAGCGGACTGCTTGAAAAACGAATGACGACTAACTGTGATAACGGCATATCCCATGTTTCGCAGCGTGTTTCGGCGTTCCTCGTCAATTGATTGCTGTTCGGGCTCGTCGTGGTAAAAGCCGTTGTATTCGATATCGGTCATCGAATTTTCGAGCAGCGCGTCGAGGTAGAAAACCGTCCGTCGCGTTAGGGCGGCGTATCTTTTGGGGACTGGGATCGGATAGTCCGTTTTGATAGCGCGTATGGCTAAGCCACCCATTGACTTGGGCATTGTCAGCATCATGACAAACGCCGTTTCGAGTGGGGAGCGACAGCCTTCGCGTACATAAGAAAGTGCCTTAAGTGCTTTATTAGATCCACGATACCCCGATGCCTCTGAAAAGAAGGCTCTGAGCTCTTCAACGCTGGTTAGGGCTGGGCGCTCGCGATATTGAGTTTCGTCGGACGTTCCAAGCGCGTAGGAGCCGCAGATTTCAAAGTAATACTCAACGAGCTCCGAAAGGTTGAGGTCGGCTGCTGCTTCTAACGCGCACAGCTTGATATCGACGATGTGGACGTTCGGCTCGAGTTCTAGGTAGCTTTCTGCATCAAACGTATAGCGCGTGCAGTGGCAGATGCAGCCCTTGCGGTGCCTTTTGGCATTATTGGAAAACGTCAGCACATGGATGCTTTCAGAATCGACATTCTTTCTGTTGAGCCATGCTCGCGCCGCTTCCAGGTCGGACGTGGTCGGCGCAGACACCTTGATCTTTTCCATGGGTATGGGATCGGTCGCGTAGCTTGCGAGCGAGTTGACTGTTTGGTATACAGCGCGTGCCGTGGTATGTGACAGAACGATTCCCATACGCGCATGATGGCATAGCGGACGCCATATACGCCCGAAACCTCGGGCAACGGTATTGGGGCGCGGCTTATCTTCTGCGAATGGTGGGTTTTGAGCTGTCGTATTGAGGGGGGGCAGCTTCGGCTGGGGAGGTTTCTGTCGGCCGCCCCATTTTGGTGAACTTTAGTTGCGGATTCGTAGCTTCTAAGCGTTTTTGCCGACCGCTCAGATGCCTCACCAACATAATTTGAGTTATTCGGCCTTATCCTATACGAATGGTGCGATCGCAACGTCCTATTCGAATTGATTCAGGTAGATTTATGGGGCTTGGTTGCGAAATTGGGGCGACTATAGCGCTCGATTGCGGTTCAAGGGGCCTCGACTAGTGGTTCAGCTGGCCGAACAACTCGAAAAAAGTAGGTGGGCCAACCTGCCGACTATGTGAAGCACGCGAATTTGCTCGTTTTGATGCAAACTAGGGTGCAGCCATAAGACTGCGCCCTAGTTTACTGCGTGCCGGTGCCTCCAGACGGATTGCACTGTGCCTGGCAGGCGCTCCCGCAGATGGATCGGTTATTTCGCGAATAGGTTCTTGAGGTTGAACTCGGCTTGGACGGTACGGAGCATGAGGTCGGTGTCGTCCAAGCCCAGATGCTGCTCGTTGGCGTCGGCGGCGAGGGTGCCGCGGCGGCGGGCCCAGTTCTCGAGCGCGGCGGGGGCGGACTCGCGGGGGAGCGAGCGCACGTCGGCGTCCAGGCTGCGGCAGATCTGGCGCGAGTCGATGACAATGATCTTACCCGCGCGGCGTGCCTCGGCGTAACCGTCCAGGTGAATCTTGAACCAGCTGTCCTCAAAGGCGGCGTTATGCGCCATGTACGGGTACTTCTTCATAAGCTTGAGCAGCTGCTTTTGCAGCTCCTTGTTCTCGCGGAAGGGCGTTTTGCCGTCGATGTCGTCCCAGGTAATGTGGTGGATATTCGACAGCGGCACATCTTCGCCGCGGTAGATGTCGGGCAGGCCACAGTAGTGCGCCTCGGCGTCGTGCGGGATGGCGTCGCTGGTGAGTTCCATGATCTCCCAGCCGACGTTGATGATATAACCGCGTTCGGGTGCACGGCCGGTGGTCTCGATGTCGACACCGAGCACGGTGCCCTGGATGGGCTTGCGGGCGTAGGCCACGCCGAGCGCGTCGCGGTCACCGCGGATTTCGCGCATAACGGACGCGGCAGTGCGCTTTTGCATCTTGCCGATGGCGGCGCAGGTGTCGGCGTCGGACAGGCCGCGCGAGAGCGTCGCGGGCGTCACATTGCGCAGGCGTGCCTCGCCAATCTGGTCGCAAAGGTCGCGGTTGCGGTCGGCCAGGTCGCGCACGGTGGCAAAGTCGAAGCCGGGGTCGTCCTCGGCAGTAAAATACTCGGTCTCGAGCACCTTGAGGGCCTCTTCGCCCTTCTGGCGCTCGGACTCCATGGCGCCGTGGTCGCCATAGATAAACATGGGAATAAACGGCTGGCGCTCGTATTCGAGTGCTTGCGAAACGTTCATAGGCTGCTCCTTGGACGGGCCGCGTCGCGCGGCTCGGGGTTACTGAGTTGTGGCGAGATGATAGTTTACCATGGGCAACTATTGGCACCGCGCCCGGGACAACTACAATACCCTAGTTGACCGCTAGGACTTTTACAATGCTGCCGAAAGACACGAAAGGTTCCATCCGTCATGGATTTACTGATTGATATTCTGCTCGACGCCGGCAAGGACACGCTCTCGCTGGTGCCGTTTTTGTTGGTGACGTATCTTGCTCTCGAGACACTTGAGCACGTTGCGGGCGACCGCGTTAACGGGGCCATCAAGCGCGCCGGCGCCGCGGGTCCCGTGGTTGGCTCGTTGCTGGGCATGGTGCCGCAGTGCGGCTTTTCGGCAATGGCGGCAACGCTGTACGCCGGTCGCGTCGTGACGCTGGGCACCTTGGTGGCGGTGTTCCTTTCGACCTCCGACGAGATGCTGCCGCTGCTACTTGCCGAGCAGGTTCCCGTGCAGACTATGGCGATGCTTTTGGCTTCGAAAGCGCTGATTGCACTGGTCACGGGCTTTATCGTAGATGCCGCCATTCGCGGCCTGCGCCGTAACGCCCGCGCGCACGCGGCGATTCGCCGTACCGTGCTGGGAACCGTGGCCAACCCGGCCCACGTTAACTGCGCGCATGACGACCACAGCGGCGGTGACATCATCGACGAGGTGGCCGAGGCGGGCGTGAGCGCCGACCACATCCACGAGTTGTGCGAGCGCGACCATTGCGGTTGTGACGAAGACGAGGACGAGCACGAACACGGACATGGCCACGATCACGGTCATGAGGGCGAACATGAACACCATGACGGTCACGGTCACTCTCACTCCCACGAAGGGACGCCTGTCCTGTCGATCATCCGCAGTGCGATCTCGCACACCGTGCAGGTCTCGGTATTCATTTTTCTGGTGACGCTGATTCTGGTCGCCGTGCTCGAGACGTTCGGCGAGTCCGCGATCGAGCAGTTCCTGCGCGGCAACGAGACACTCGCTGTCCTGGGTTCGGCGCTTGTCGGGCTGATTCCCAATTGCTCGGCGAGCGTGGTCATTACACAGCTGTATCTGGAAGGCGCGCTGCAACTGGCGCCGATGCTCGCCGGCACGCTCATTTCCGCCGGCGTGGGTTATCTGGTGCTGTTCCGCACCAACCGCAGCGCCCGCGAAAATGCCGTGTTCCTGATCATGATGTACGTCATCGGCGCTGGCTGGGGCCTCATCCTCTCCGCCGTTGGCCTCTAAGTAGGCCTAAAAAACGGGCTTCAAATAGCCATGCTCAGCGCCTGCGCAATGCGGCGACGCATGGCATTTTGAAGCCCGTTTTTTGTTGAGCCATGGATTCCGAGCGCTCACACCGCTCAAAACAAAAAGGTAGATTTTAGGCATGTCTCAAAAATCTACCTTGGTTAGTGCAGCAACTCGGTGAGGTTGCGTTTAAAGCGGGCGCGGTCTTCGCTGGTAAATGCTGCCGGACCGCGAGTGCGTCCGCCGGCGCGGCGTACCTTCTTTTCCTCGTGGCGAATAAACAGCTGCATGTCGATGGTTGCTTTGTCGTAGACGCGCCCGCGCACACCGATAGCGGCGGCATCGCGCCCGAGCACCATGCTCGCCAAGCCAATGTCCTGCGTCACGACCACGTCGCCCGCCTGCAGGCGTTCGACAATGGCAAAGTCGGCGCTGTCGGCGCCCACGCTCACGTCGAGCGTCGTGACCCAAAAGCCGCGTCGCGCGTGCTCGGCATCGCGCGGGTCGTCGCGGCGAATGTGCCGTTCCAGGTTTTGCGTGCTGTTGCCGGCGATAACAACGGCGACGCCCGCCCGCCGCGCACAGTCAATCGACTCGCGCGTGACCGGGCAGGCGTCTGCATCAATAAAGAGCGTTCGTGGCATCTAGCGCACCAGTTTGCCAAATTGAATAGCGCGAACAATCAGCGTTACGCCAAACACCAGCAGCGCGGCGCCGCTAAAGATGACGAGCATCTTGGCCGACCACAGCGGATAGATAAACACGAACATGCCGGCGATGATGGAAAGTGCGCCGCTCAGGATGGCGAGGGCGCGGTTGGACGAAAGCTCGGACTCCAGAATGGACATGACACCTTCGACAATCCAGCCAAAGCCGGCCACGATAACCACCATCGTGGTGAGCGTCGCGGTCGAGAAGGCCTGGTTGCGCAGGATTATGACGCCGCCCAAGATAATGAGTAGGTTGGAGATGATGCTCGTGACGCGCCAGCCGGTGGGCAGCAGCGGCTCAAAAATGGCAGTGAACAGCCTGATGGCTGCCGTAATCACAAAGTAGAAGCCCAGGACGGTCGTCAAAAAGACGAGGGACTTGGCGGGTGCAAAAAGCAGCGCGATACCAGCAATGAGCGCCACGACGCCCGTGATGGCGTAGATCCAGCGCACGGCCTTGACGGCTTTGCCTGCTATGCTTTTCTCGTCAAATCCAAACTGGCTCGATTTTTGGTCATCGTTCTTAAAGATGCCCATAATGTCTCTTTTCCGTGCGGCGTAAGCCTTGATCGTTACAACCAGTATCCCCTAAGGGCGCTGACGTATGGGTCGGGGAGGGCGAAACGTAACCCAAAGGCCCCGAATTGTTTCCGTTGTTCCCCACGTCGCGATTTTCTATTCAACAGGTGTAGAACATTGCAGCCCTGTTCGTTATTGCCTACGTTTTAGGTTAGATTTTCCTAAGGACAATTGGCTTGTATTGGGGGTCCCTATGAACGAAGCAGTTCCCGAGGCACCGTCGAGTGTCGAATCGATGGCAAAGCAAGGTTGCGAAAAGCTCGGTCTGGAAGCGTTTGATGCGCTGGTCCGTCGTGCCCGCACGTGCCGTCGCTTTGACGAGTCCATGCGCGTGCCGCGCGAGTTTTTGCTCGAGCTGGCGGAACTGGCGCACCTGGCTCCCTGCGGCGCCAATGGTCAGCGTCTGCGTTTTCACGTGGTGAGCGGTGCCGAGGATTGCGCGCGTGTATTTGACGAGCTCGCATGGGCCGGCGCACTTAAGGACTGGCCGGGTCCTGCCGAGGGTGAGCGCCCGACCGGCTACATCGCGATTCTTGCCGAGCGCGCCGTTCCGGGCAAGCCCGCCGCTCCCATTACCGAGGTCGACACGGGCATTGCCGCGCAGACGATGATGCTCGCCGCCCGCAGCGCCACGCCCGAGGTGGCAGCCTGCATGTTCAAGGCCTTTACGCTCCACGCGATCGATGCCATGGGGCTCGATAACGACAAGTATGAGCTCAAGCTGATCATGGCTTTTGGCGTTCCGGCCGAGACGCAGGTGATCGATGCGATCGATTCCAACCCCGACGGCTCCATCAATTATTGGCGCGACGAGGCGCAGGTGCACCACGTACCCAAGCGCTCGCTTGCCGACGTACTGGTGTAGCTGAGCGTCACCGCGGCGTGATCAGACGGTAAACCACCACAAAGGTGCCTGTCCCCTTTGTGGTGGTACGAGGGGAGGGCGTGTGGCCGATCTGTATTTGGTGCGGCATGGGCAGACTGAGCTCAATGTGCAGAGCATTTTGCAGGGCTGGCACGATTCGCCGCTTACGGCGCGCGGGCGCGAGCAGGCGCTGACGGCGCGTACGGCGTTTGCGGCGCGTGGCGTGGCCTTTGATCATGTGTATTCCTCGCCGTTGGGCCGGGCGCGGCATACGGCCGAGCTTATCGTTGGCGAGGGCCGTTCCATTGAGCTGGTCGATGACCTGCGTGAGTGGCATTTTGGCTCGCTGGAGGGCACATCAAATCGCGAGATGCCGCCGCAGCCCTGGGGCGATTATCCGGTGGCCTTTGGCGGCGAGTCGGAAGTGCAGCTTCAGTCGCGCATGGTCGCGGCGCTGTCCCGCATCATGGCCAGGCCGCAGCACGACTGCGTGCTGGCGGTTTCCCACGGCTCAGCCTGCCAGGAGTTTCTTGAGTATGTGACTGGCGGGGGAGAGCTACCCGACAACGGTGCCGTGCTTCATTTTGGCTATTGCGACGGGGCGTTTTCGCTCTTGGGTTGGTAACGAACGAAAGGACCCCTATGAATAAAGATCTGTATCTGGTCCGTCATGGACAGACGATATTCAACCTTAAGCGTATCATTCAGGGGTGGAGTGACTCGCCGCTTACGCAGTTGGGTTGCGACCAGGCGGCGCGCGCCGGCATGTTTTTACGTGCGCGCGGCATTGAGCCCGATCATGCCTACACCTCTACGCTTCATCGCACCGAGCAGACTATCGCCAACTTGTGGCCGGGCTTGGCGTACGAGCGCCTGGACGGCCTGCGTGAGTGGTTCTTTGGCGACTTTGAGGCCGAGCGCGTGATGCTTATGCCCGAGCGCCCGTGGCGCGACTTCTATCGGCAGTTTGGCGGCGAGGGCCAGATCCAGGTGCGCACGCGCATGGTGGCGACGCTGACCGATCTTATGCAGCGTCCGGACCATACGTGCGTGCTCGCGGTAAGTCATGGCTCAGCTATCAAGGAGTTTTTGGACCACGTGCGGGGCGCGGCGGCCGACGAGCGCGAACGCGTGCCGGGCAACTGCTCAGTGCTGCATTTTGCGTTTGACGATGCGGCCGATACGTTTGAACTGGTCGAAGTCTTTACGCAGGAAGACTACGCGCGCGAGCTGGGGCTAGAGCCGCTCGTGGCGGCGGCAGGTCTGCAGCGTGGATAACGCTGACGTTGCGGCCCGGTTTACCGGCGTAATTGTTTGATGCGAAAAGGGCGGAGGTGCATGCGTTTGCTGCATCTCCGCCCCTTGTTTGTTTGGATGCTGGGTTTTCCAGCTTAGCGTTTGAGTTCGCTAGAACCGTGAGACCTGGTGAGTGAGCAGACCCGTCGGAACCTGCGGCGCGCTGCCGCTGACCTGCGCGGCGGGGAACAGCACGGCTACAGCAAAGTTGAACGGCTCTTTGCCAGAGTAGGCGTCGGCAGTGCGGGCCTCGTCGGCCAGAATCTGCGATGCCCCAGCCAGCGCGGCGACATAGGCGGAGTCACCGGCGAACACCGGGTCGGGCGCCTGATCGAGCATGGCACGGATGGCGGCAACGGCGTCCTCGCGCTTGACCTCCCACACGCGATGTGTGACGCCCGCGGGATCGGTGACGGCGTAGAGCGATGCGCCCTCTTTGGCTGCGCTCAAAATGATATCCATGACGGGCGACGCCTCGTAGGCGAGCGACACGGGGCGCGGCTGCACCTTGAGCTCGGCGATCGCGCGCGCGGTGGCGGCCACGTCAGCGCTGGCATCGCCCTTGCCGCCCGCAAGTACACTCGTCGGGCAAATCGCCACGACGCCCGTCACGCGACCCGGCTCACCCGAGCATTCGTACACGTAATACGCCGCGCCTGGATCCTTGAGCATCAGGCCATCGGCAATGGCTTCGCGCAGAGCATCGTTGCCGTTCAGGATGCTGCCCATTGCAGGCAACGCCTCGAGCACGCGGTCCTGAGCCGGGCGGATGCAGGGAAACGGAAGTGCTTTCATGGGCGGTCCTAACGCGCGAGTCGATTTGTTCGCGGCTTATTATGCCCCAACTTGGCTATCCGCGCCTCGGAGCGTATTGTCGGCGAGCGCGATCAGCACCTGTTGGCAGCGAACGATGTCGGCGTGGGGCACATATTCGTTGGGCTTGTGCGCGAGCGCGAGCGACCCGGGGCCATAGCTCATGCAGTTGCGGTTTCCCGTCTTGCCGGCAATGACGGCAGTGTCGGTGTAGCCGGTAAAGAAGCCGACGGTCGTGTCCGTGCCCGTCACATCGTCTGCTGCGCACTTGAGCGCAGCTAGAAGGGGAGAGGCCGGATCGCGCTCGATGGCGGGGCGGTCGCCTGTCACGGCATAGCTTCCATGGCAGCCTGGGACCGCGGCTTCGGCGGCGACAATGGCCTGCTCTACCATGCGCGTCGCGGCGGTCGTATCAGTCGGCGGGGTCAGGCGCATGTCGACCCAGACCTTGGCGTGGTCGGGTACGACATAGGGGCGATAGCCGCCCTCGATTTGGCCAAACGTGATGGTCGAAGGCCCCAGCTCATCGTGCGCGGGCAGCGCCGCAAACGCGCGACGGAGCGAACACACGACCTCGGCCATGGCGGCGACGGCGTCTGCGCCCTTCCAAGGCTGGCTTGCATGCGCCGTGACGCCGGCCATCTCGATCTCGAACCACGTGCGACCCTTGTGCGCCACCTGGATCTGCCCGTCGGTGGGCTCGGTGTCCAGCACCCATTCGCGCGAGCCGACCCAACCGGCATTGATGGCCGCCTCGGAGCCGCGCATAAAGTCTTCCTCGTCGACCGAGCAGATGAGCGAAAAGCCGCGGCGGGGCAGCGTGCCATCCGCCGCCACGCGCTCGAGCGTATGGACCAGTGCGGCAATGGCGCAAGCCAGGCCACCCTTCATGTCGCAGGAGCCGCGACCATAGAGTTTATCGTCGCGCACGATCGCTCCGAGCGGCGGCGTGTCTGCCTCCCAGCCATCGCCCAGGGTGACGGTATCCATGTGACAGATGAAGACGAGTCGGGCCTCGTCGCTTACGGCCGGCACGGTAATCATAAGGTTGCGGCGCCCGGGGAGTACTTCGAGCTCCTCAATCTGCACGGCATCGAGCGCAGGACTATCAAGCTGCGCCAGCTGCTGCTCAATGAGCCTCTTAATGAAGTGCTCGATCTCGTCCTCATACGCGCCCGGGTCTGAGCTGTCGATCCGCACGAGCTCCTGCGTAAGCCGCCAGGCAAAGTCCTCATCAACCATATGCAACCTCACAATCAGTCTGCTTTCCAAACCGATTGTAAGCCTCTTGAGAGATCCGCGGCGTGCGCGCAGCGGTATTTACCGTTCGCAGGCCGAGCCAGCGCGTTTGCCGTCCAGGCGGGTTTACAAACGACGCGGTGGGTACGTACCCTTCATGGACGACATGCTGTGCGACATATCTGCCTTTCGGTATCACCGGATACCTCCACAGGTCTTGGCAATAATGCCGGACCTGCCCGATTCTGCGGACGATCCGCGCAGGGAGCACCTATGTGAGCATCCGCTCGTCAAGCATTTCCTGGGCACCCCGTTACACGTGTTGGCGCAGGGCGTCTGCGGGCGCAAGGGCGATCGCATTGTCAGGCATGTTTGGAACGGGGAGAGGCCGTTTGATTCCGTGCGGCAGACGGAGTTTGGCCTCGATGTCGCGTCCCCACTCTTTACCCTGCTGACCCTGGCTTCCTCGGTCTCAAACGAGCGTCTGATCATGTGCACGTATGAGATGTGCGGCACCTTTGCCGTGTGCAAGATTGCGCCTCAGGTAAAGTCGGCACTTGAGCAGGCATACGGGGGCCGGTGGGGTGACGCACGGTCGGGCTGGGAAAACGTAAAGGATACCTCGGGGAATCCAACAGACTTGTGGAAACGACCTCCCTTGATTGAGCTCTCTGAACTTACCGAGTACGTCAATAAGATCCCGGGGCTCCGCGGCGCTAAATCGTTCACGCGTGCCGCGAAATGCATTACGGGGGTGGCGGCATCGCCGCTCGAGGTCCAGGCTTCGATGCTGTTTGGCCTTACGAGGTTGCGCGGCGGCGAAGGGCTGCGCCTTACCAATAACGTCGAGATTCGCTTGACGCGCAGTGCCCGCCTGATTTCGGGGCTTGATAGGCGCTATGCCGATATCCTGCTGGCAAATAAGGACGGCAGCAGAGAGTGTCTGGTTGAATGCCAAGGTAAAGCCATTCACGGATCCATAGAATCCAAGATCTCGGACTCCGATCGAACGACGGCCTTGCAAGCCATGGGATATCCCGTCGTTCTGATGACCTATGGTCAGCTGGCCGATTCCGATGCCTTCCGCGTGGTGATGGAGCTCATCATGTCCTATCTCGATGTGCCGCTGAAAGACAAGACGCCGCGGCAGCAGGAGCTCGAACGGCGGCTTCGTGAGGAGATTTTTATCGATTGGGCGGGAATGTAGCCGCGCGGGCGGAAAATGGTCGCGCGGACTAGAGTTTTGGTCGCAAAATACTTATATTTTGCCTTGGAAGGGCCTTAAAAATGCTACCTAGAATAAGTTGTTTCGGAAAATGGACAGTCAACTTACATTCGGCACATAGAGACCGATTTTTACCTACTAAAGTCCCTGATAAAGCTGTTTATCAAAGCGGGTGTGCTTAGCGACTGGAGCCTCACTATCGATTATCTGAAAAAACTTGTTCTGGGTATCATTTTAAAGTCGTCCGGAGCAACAAAATCGGCCCCCGTTTCGTGAAAACGGGGGCCGAATGGGCTTCGTGGTCTGTCTGGCAGGATTGGCGCCGGCGCTATTTAATCACGCGCACACGATACATCGACGGAATTTGCTTAAGTGCCTCGATCGTGCTGCCGTCCAGGTGCTCATCGGTGTCGAACATGGTGTAGGCGTTCTCGCCAGCGGACTCGTTGGTCATGCGCTGCACGTTGGCGTTGTCCTTGGCGAGAATGGCCGTGATCTGGCCGATCATGTTGGGCACGTTGGCATGCAGGCAGGCAATGCGGCTTGCGGCGCGCGCCTTGCCCATGCTGCAGGCGGGGTAGTTGACGCTGTGCGCGATGTTGCCGTTTTCCAGGTAATCCTTGAGCTCGCTGATGGCCATGTCGGCGCAGTTGGCCTCGGCCTCGCCGGTGCCGGCGCCCGAATGCGTGGTGATAAACGTGTTGGGCATCTTGACGGTCTTGGGCGTGGCAAAGTCGCAGCTAAACCAGCTGAGCTTGCCCTCGCGCAGGGCAGCGTCGACGGCGTCCTCGTCAATGATGGTCTCGCGCGCGTAGTTGATGAGCACGGCGTCCGGGGCCAGCAGGTCAATCTGCTCGGTGCTGATCATGCCGATGGTATCGGCCTTGCTGGGCACGTGCACGGTGAGGTAGTCGCAGCCGCGGCAGAGGTCCTCGAGCGTGCCCACGCGCTGCACCTCGCGACTCAGCACCCATGCGTGCTCGACGGAAATGAACGGGTCGTAGCCGTAGACATCCATGCCCAGGTCGACGCAGGCGTTGGCGACCTTGGAGCCCACGTTGCCCAGGCCGATGACGCCGATGCGCTTGCCCTTGAGCTCGCGGCCCACAAAGGCCTTCTTGGCCTTCTCGGCATCGACCTGAATCTCGGGATCGTCGGCGTTGTCGCGCACCCAGTTCATCGACTGCACCACGCCGCGGCTCGAGAGCACCAGCATGCCCAGGACGAGTTCCTTGACGGCGTTGCTGTTGGCACCGGGGGAGTTAAAGACGACGACGCCTTTCTTGGCGTACTCCTCGACGGGGATGTTGTTGACGCCGGCGCCGCAGCGGGCGATGGCGCGGATGCCCTCGGGCAGCTCGTAGCCGTGCAGGTCGGTGGAGCGCATCAGGATAGCGTCGGCCTCCTCGGCGGTGCCCACAAACTCGTAGCCCTCGCCAAACTCGACTTTGCCGTCTTTAGTGATGTCGTCGATGGTCTTAATCTTACGCATGGAAAAACTCCTTAGCAGATTTTGATCTAAGCAGGGTGGTTTGAAGTGGCTGGTCGGCCCGCGGGTTGCGGGCTAGTTAGATCGCGGACTCAAACTATGCTGCGCTTCGAAGTCCTTCATGTACGTGGCCAGCGCCTGCACGTCCTCCATGGTGACGGCGTTGTATACGCTGGCGCGCATACCGCCGACGAGGCGATGGCCCTTGACGTTTTGGATCTGGTGCTCGGTCGCGCCCGCAACAAAGGCGGCGTCGAGCTCGGCGTCGCCGGTGCGGAACGTGACGTTGGCGATGGAGCGGCTGCCTGCCTGCGTGGTGCCGTGGAACAGCTCGCTGTGCTCGAGCAGGTCGTAGAGCAGGTTGGCTTTGGCCCAGTTGCGCTCGGCCATGGCGGCAAGTCCGCCGGTCTGCTCAACCCAGCGGAACACCTTGCCGCACACGTAGATGCCAAAGGTGTTGGGCGTGTTGAGCATGGAGCCCTTGGCTGCCTCGGTCTTAAGGTCCATGTACTGCGGCGTCTGCGCAAAGGCGGGGCCGTCGGCGATCAGGTCGTCGCGAACGATAACCACGGTCACGCCCGCGGCGCCGGCATTTTTCTGAGCGCCAGCGTAGATGAGCCCGTAGCGCTCGACGTCGAGCGGCTGCGACAGGAAGCAGCTCGAGACATCGGCGACCAGCGGCACGTCGCCGCAATCGGGCAGCTCGTGGAACATGGTGCCAAAGATGGTGTTGTTCTGGCAGATGTAGACGTAGTCGAGCCCGTCGCCCACGGCCTCGGCGGCAATGTGCGCGTTGATGTCGGCCATGTTGGGAATGCGGTCGAAGTTGGTGTCCTCGGAGCTCGCGAGCAGCACGGCCTCGCCGTACTTGGCGGCCTCCTTGTATGCCTTGTTGGCAAAGTTGCCGGTAACGACGTAGCCGGCGCGGCCGCGACGCATGAGGTTCATCGGGATGCCCGCGAACTGCAGCGTGGCGCCGCCCTGCAAAAACAGGACGCGGTAGTTCTCGGGGATGCTCAGCAGGCGGCGCAGGGTTGCCTCGGCGTCGTCGATGATCTGCTGGTACATACTAGATCGATGACTCATCTCGAGCACGGACATGCCGCAACCGCGGTAGTCCATCATCTCGTCGGCGATCTCGGCGAGCACGCTGGTGGGCAGTGCGGCCGGGCCTGCTGAGAAGTTGTGCACACGTGCCATCTTCTAGGTCCCCCTCGTAGTCGTTTGAACGTTCGGGATACTTTAGCACAGTGGAGCGTCAGGCGCGACCGAATCACAGCAAAACCCGAGTGCGCCGCTATGATTTACAGGATGGTTATATGGGGGAGGGGTGCTTTACTCCTCGGGCAAATCCAAATCTGCGAGCGAAGGCATGAGGTTCTCTAGGCGCTTGATTTCTTCGTCGCAAATCAGCTACCCCCCTGGCCGCTACGACGCGAGCGTGGCGATGACGGCTTCGTCGCCGGCGTATATTAGGGTGTTGCCATCGGGAATGATCGTTTGGCCGTCGCGCTTGAGCATCACTACAATAAACGGATGCTTGCCTTGCGGCACATCGCGCAGGCGCTGACCGGCCAGGCGACCGTGGGGAGTCACGGTGACCTCGCGCAGCGTAACCTCGGCACGCTCTTCGAACGTTGGGGCGGCCATCACCAGCAGATCGCCTTCCTGGATCACGGTGTCGCCATTGGGCAGTACCGGATGCGCCCCGTCGCGCAGCACCAGGACCACGAGCATGTCCGTCGCGCTGCCAATGTCCGCGAGCGAGCGTCCGGCAAACGGATGGCCAGCGCCCACCTTGAGCTTTACAAACGACATGCCGTCCTCGTCGCGGTAGTCGTTAAAGGTGCGGCGCACGTCGCCGGTCGCATCGATCATATCGAGCTTCTTCGCCACCGCCGGCAGCAGCGAGCCCTGCACCACGATGCTCGACGCGGCAATCACAAACACCAGGTCAAATAGGTCGTGTCCGCCGGGAACGCCGGCCACCACGGCAAAGAGACTAAAGACGACCGAAGCTGCTCCGCGCAGGCCCGCCCAGCTTACGAGCGCGACCTGGCTGGGATTCGTCTTAAAGGGCGCTAGGAGCACGCCGACGGCGATGGGGCGGCTCACGAAGAGCATGAACGCCATGAGCGCCAGGCCCGGCAGCAGCATCTGCGGCAGGCGTGCGGGCGTTACGAGCAGGCCGAGCAAGAAGAAGATGGTCATCTCTGCCATCTCGGTGAGGGTGTCGAAGAAGTGCGCCATCTCGACCTTACCGGTGATATCGCTTGCGCCCAGCACAATGCCTGCAAGGTATACGGCCAAAAAGCCGTTGCCGCCCAGGTAGCTCGGCAGCGCGTAGGCGACGATGGCCACGGCGAACAAGAAGATGGTCTGCGCGCCTTCGGCCGTTGCGTGTGCGCGCTCAATCAGACGGCTGGATGTCCAGCCGATGGCAAGGCCCAACCCCACGCCCAGGATGATCTGCTTGGTCAGCAGCACGGGAATGTCGATATTGCCGCCCGCCGCGAGGGTCGCGAGCACGGCGGTGAGCATGTAGGCGACGGGGTCGTTGGAGCCCGATTCGACCTCGAGCAGCGAGTCGGTGCCGCCCCTCAGCGAAAGGCTGTGCTCGCGCAGAACGCTAAAGACGCTGGCCGCGTCGGTGGACGCCACGACCGATCCCAGCAGCAGGCCGCCGATCCAGTCGAAGCCCAGCACAAAGTGGGCGAACACGCCGGTGATGCCTGCGGTGATGACGACGCCGAGCGTGCTCAGCAGCACCGCCGGCGCGGCGACGGGCTTGGCGCGGTCTATGTTGGTGTTAAAGCCGCCGTAGAACATGATGAACAATAGCGCCGTGCTGCAGACGGTTTCGGTGAGTGCGTAGTCGCTAAAGTCGATATGCGCCGGGCCGTTGACGCCCAACAGCATGCCGAGCGCGATAAAGATAAGCAGGGTGGGGAAGGGGAGCTTTTTGCCGACGGGTTTGATGGTCAGGCACAAAATGATGACGAGGCCGATAAAAAGAAGGATCTGGTTCATGGATGGTGTCCGCTCCTGGGTGGTTGGCGTGGCACGGTTAGTTGTCTGCGGTTATTTGTACCCAAAGATGGTGGGTTTATGGGGTTGGATTGCGGGCGTGCGCGATATCGTCATAGACGGCTGCCGTCTTTGCCTCTGCTCGGAAACCCTTTCCAGCTTTATTGCAACGGAGTACAATGGGTAACGTTTAAGTTCAACTTGAAGTTTTAGTTGCGGTTCCGGGCTTTGGCCGCAATGCAAGGAGAGGCGTACCATGGCGATCTATGTGACATCTGATGCTCACGGGCACGTGCGTGCGCTTGACGAGGCCCTGTCCAAGATCTCGTTGACGTCCGACGACACGCTGTACGTGTTAGGCGACATGATCGATCGCGGGCCCGATCCGGTCGGCGTTATTAAGCTCGTGCGCTCGCTGCCCAACGCCCGCGTGCTCAAGGGTAATCACGAGCAGATCATGCTCGATGCCATCATTGGCCAGGATCCGCTCGATGCCGAGACCTGGGATATCAACGGTGGCTGGACGACGCGCGAGCAGCTCAACGACATGGAATTTGACGCATACGAGGAGCTCGTGCGATGGATGGCCGCGCTGCCGCTCTACGCGGTGGCCGAGACCGAGGAGCGCCCGTATCTGCTGGTACATGCTGGAATCGAGATGAAGGCGGCGCGCGCGTTTTTGCTTGAGCATGGCGTCGATTGTGCCGATGGCGTTGGAGCGGTGGGTGCCGATCGCGAGCTGCTGCAGCAGATGCTCGCGGTGCAGTCGGCCGATGACCTGCTGTGGATTCGTCACGGCTATTGGGATGCGCCGACCGGGCTGCTTTCTGCCGAGGGCAAGGGTCCGGTCGTGGTGAGCGGTCACACGCCAACGGTGTCGCTCGGGCGTTATTGCGAGGTCGGTGGTCTTGCGGGGCTCGATGAGGAGTCGGGCCGCGGGCAGATCGTGCGCCTGGGCGGCGAGGATGCCGCCGGTGTGCCCGATCGCATCGACATCGACTGCGCTGCCGCCACCGGCTCCGAGTTCGGTCGCGTCGGGATCCTGCGGCTCGATGATGGGGCGGAGTTCTACGCGAACATCAACCCGGGCGAATAATCGGTGCAAGTGGTAGCTAATTTGGGACGGAGCTTTTTTGGCTACTTTCGGAGAATAGCGCTTTCTTGCTCGGTAAGCGCGAGAAATGAGGAGCGTCTGCGTCCTCGGCAGTGCGAAAATGCTCGAAAAACCGTCGCAACGGAGTCAAACGACGTTGCGACGGTTCTTTTTTGGCTGCCCGCTGGCTAAGTGAGTATACTTTTTTGGAAATGCCGAGCAGCCGGCAAATTTGCCTCAACAAAACCGACGCTCCTATAAGTTGTCAAGAGGCAGTTTGCGGGAGCGCTCTCTCCAATTCGCACAGGAGCTCGTAATACCTCCTCTCCAGTTTCGTCGACCGCCGTTT